>CAMGSV010000018.1 GCA_946061495.1 uncultured Spirochaetales bacterium
CCACCATGCTGCTGGAGGAGACCGCCCCGGAGCCTGCTGGCTGCCACTGGGTTTTCATCCGGGAGGTGTTCTTTGCCCGCCATGAGCTGGCTCCCCTGGTGGCTAGAGCGTTGGCCCTGCTGAACTGGCGCAAGCGTTCCCGCTTCTGTGGAAAATGCGGCAGCCAGCTCCACGAGTCGGCCGACGAAACTGCCCGAATCTGCCTTTCCTGCGGCAGCGTGTACTATCCCAGCCTGTCCCCCGCCATGATTGTGCTGGTGGAAAAGGAGGGGAAGATTCTGCTGGCTCGCCACAAGCACCGCAACACGGATATCTTCACCTGTCTGGCAGGCTACCTAGAGCCGGGGGAAACCCTGGAGGAGTGTGTGGCCCGAGAGGTTCAGGAGGAGGCGGGCATTACGGTGAAGGACATCCGCTATGTGGGCAGCAAGAGCTGGCCCTTCCCGGACCAGCTGATGCTGGCCTTCCGCGCCCAGTGGGCCAGCGGGGACTTGGTGCCGGAGGCAAGCGAGATTCATGAGCTCCACTGGTTCGACCGGGACAAGCTGCCCGCCATTCCCCTCCGTGGCTCTGTTGCCCACGACTTGATTACCGGCGTGATGCAGTAGCCTATGCCTTGAAGCCTGCCAGACCGCCAAAGTCCAGGGTGGCGAAGTAGTCCTCCACCGTCTCCTTGCGGCGGATCTGCACCACCGATCCATCCTCACGCAGCAGCAGCTCCCCGCAGCGGAGCTTGGCGTTGTAGTTGAATCCCATGGCCCGGCCGTGGGCTCCCGCATCATGGATAATCAGCAGGTCGCCGTTGTCAATCTTGGGCAGCTGCCGCTGGACGGCAAACTTGTCGCAGTTCTCGCAGAGGGAGCCCACCACATCGTAGGTCTCCGTCTTGGGGGCCTCCTCCTTGCCGCTGACCGTCACCTCATGGTAGGCGCCGTACATGCCGGGCCGCATCAGGTCCGCCATGCTGGCGTCCACGCCGATGTACTCCCGGTAGATGTGCTTCTGGTGCAGCGCCCGTGTCACCAGCCAGCCGTAGGGACCGGTGATGGGGCGGCCGCACTCCCAGCAGAGCTTGAGGGGATCCAGTCCGGCGGGAAGGACAATCGTGTCGTAGGCCGCCTTGATTCCACGGGCCACCAGGTCGTAGTCCACCGCCACCTGCTCCGGCCGGTAGGGGATGCCGATGCCGCCCCCCAGGTTCACGAATTCCACCGACACGCCCACCTTCTCCTTCAGCTCCGCCGCCAGGGTGAACAGCAGTTGGGCGGTCTCCACGAAATACTCTGGATTCAGCTCGTTGGAGGCCACCATGGTGTGGAGGCCGAACCGCCTGACTCCCCGCTCCCTGCAGATTTTGTATGCCTCGAAGATCTGCTCCCGGGTGAGGCCGTACTTGGCCTCCTCCGGCTTTCCGATGAGGGCGTTTCCCGCTTTCAGGGGGCCGGGATTGTAGCGGAAGCTGATGAGCTCCGGCAGGGCTCCCAGTGCGTTCTCCAGAAAGTCGATGTGGGTGATGTCGTCCAGGTTGATGATGTTGCCCTTGAGGTTGGCGTACACATATTCCTTGGCGGGAGTCTCGTTGGAGGTGAACATCACCTCCTCTCCCAGCATCCCCGCATTCTCCGCCAGAATCAGCTCCGGCAGACTGGAGCAGTCCGCCCCGCAGCCCTCGCTTTTGAGAATCTTGAGGATGTAGGGATTGGGGCAGGCCTTCACCGCAAAGTACTCCTTGAAGGCGGGGAAGATGCTGAAGGCTCTGGTGAACCGCCGCATGTTCTCCCGGATGGCCTTCTCGTCATAGAGGTAGAAGGGAGTCTCGTAGGTCTCCGTCAGCCTTTCAAGCTGGGATTTGCTCAATGGAAATGTCTTTTCGCTCATGGTTGCTCCTTGCAAATAAAGAAAGCCGGGGGTTGGTCCGGCTTTGCCTTGGATTGTTTCGTTGACTACAGATTGTCGAAGAAGCCCTGTGCCTTCAGCAGCTCTGCGTTCAGGATGCCGCCCAGGGCGGCGCCCCGCTTGGTGTTGTGGCTCAGGGCCACAAAGCGGATGTCAAAGACAGGGCAGGGCCGCAGCCGCCCGATGGTGACTGCCATGCCCTTGTCGTTGTCTCGGTCGCGGCGGGGCTGGGGACGGTTCTCCTCGTGCCGCAAGATGATGGGCTGCTGCGGGGCGCTGGGCAGCTGGAGCTTTTGGGGCAGGGCGGAGAAGCTGGTCCACACCTTCTCGATCTCCTCCAGGGAGGGCTTCTTGTCCTCCGGCAGGTCGAACTCAAGGCTGACGCAGGCGGTGTGTCCGTCAATCACCGGCACACGGTTGCAGTGGGCGGCCACCAATGGTCCGCTGGCGTTCACAATCTCGTCTCCCTGGACGGAGCCCAAAATCTTCAAGACCTCCTTCTCGGTCTTCTCCTCCTCGCCGCCGATGTAGGGCACGATGTTGTCGATCATGTCGAAGGAGGGCACGCCGGGATAGCCTGCGCCGCTGGTGGCCTGGAGGGTGGTGACAATCATCCGCTTCACGGGATAGCCGGCCTGCTGCAGGGCGAAGATGGGCATCATGTAGGACTGGAGGGAGCAGTTGGGCTTCACCGCCACAAATCCCTTGTCCCAGCCGTGGTGCTTTTTCTGGGCGGCGATGATGTCGGTGTGGTGGGGGTTGATCTCAGGAATCAGCATGGGCACGTCGGGGGTCCAGCGGTTGGCGCTGGCGTTGGACACCACGGGAATGCCCGCCTCGGCGTAGGATGCCTCCAGAGCCTTGATGGCGTCCTTGTCCATCTCCAGTGCGCTGAACACAAAGGAGCACTTTCCCTTGGCGGCCGCCACGTTGCTGGCGTCCTCCACCATCAGGTCCGCCACACCGGCGGGAATGTCGCTGCCGATGAGCCAGCGGGATGCCACTGCGTCACGATAGCGCTTTCCGGCAGACCGGGGGGAAGCCGCCACAAATGTCACCTCAAACCAGGGGTGCTCTTTGAGCAGGTAGATGTACCGTTGTCCAACCATGCCGGTGGCACCCAGCACACCGACTGCAATCTTGTTTCCACTCATTCTCGGAATCTCCTTACAGGCTGCACTCAGCCAGAGCCGCCTGGATAGTTTTCTTTGCGTTTTCGTTTGCCTCCACCAGGGGCAGTCTCAGGCCGCCGGCAGGGAGGCCCTTGTAGTTCATGGCGTACTTGATGGAGGTGGGGTTGCCGTCGCAGAAGGCGGCCTTGAAGAAGGGCATCAGCCGGTAGTGCAGGTCCCGGGCAGTGTCCATGTCGCCATTCAGGGCGGCCATGGTGAGCTTGGTGACCTCGGCGGGGGCCAGGTTGGACACCACGGAAATCACACCGTCGCCGCCAGCGGCAATCAGGGGCAGGGTGAGGCCGTCGTCGCCGCTCAAGACGCAGAAGTCCTTCTTCTTGCGGGCGATGGTGGAGATGACATCCATCATCTGGTTGATGTCGCCGGAGGCCTCCTTCACACCCGCTATGTTGGGCAGCTCCACAATCCGCTGCAGCAGGGCAGTGGAGATGTTCTTTCCCGTGCGGCCGGCAATGTTGTACACGATGATGGGAATGCCGATTTTGGAGACGGCCTCGTAGTGGCGGTAGATTCCCTCGTCGGAGGGCTTGTTGTAGTAGGGGGACACTACCAGCGCATAGTCGGCCCCCTTCTCCTTTGCACGGGTCACGTAGCGGATGGCCTCCGCCGTGTTGTTGCTTCCCGCTCCGATGATGAGGGGAATCTCCCGGTTCTGCTTTGTGCGGTAGGCGGTGATCTCCTCCACCGCAATGTCGATGAGGGTGTCCTCCTCCCCCACCTCCTCCAGCGTGGGGGTCTCGGCGGTGGTTCCCAGGGGAAGCACACCGGTAATGCCGTTGTCAAGTTGGTAGCGCAGGAGGGAACGGAATCCCTCGTAGTCGATGGCCCCATCGGCATGCATGGGGGTAATGAGTGCCGTGAAGGCACCACGCAGCTTTGCCATAAGTCGCCTCGTGATTTTTCTAGGATTGCGTCGCCTCCACCAGTGGCCGAATCGCCGAGTACGTGGAAGCAAACCGTGGAATTATGGCATTTTTAGCAGATAAATGCAAGGTTTCAATCGGATTGAATCTTTGCAGTAGTGCTACAGGAGTGGAATGGGTTACTCCACCGGCTCCATCTTGGGATAGGTTATTTCCAGGTTCCACTGGGGAGTGGGGGGTGCAGCTGCTGCATCGGTGGCGGGAGGAGGCTCTATCTTTCCCAGGGAGAGGGAGAAGAGATCCGTAAGGTCTTCCCGTTCTGTTTTTCCCTCCACCGTCTTGTCCCGGTAAATCCTGAACTGTGGATTGGAGGTGTAGAGTGTTTCTGGTACCACTGGAGGGGTTGTGTTATTGGAAGCTTCTGCGGCACCAGTTGATGATGCGGGAGGCAGTTTTTCAAATAAAATCATGGTCTCGCTGTAGGAGCCAAGCTTGCCATTGACCTCGGCAAGATACCAGTTGCCGTAGTCAGGATAGGTGGTGGCAAAGTTATCTGGCAGGCTTGCGGAGATGTTTATAGGTGTGCTTGTTGCCATCACAAAAACGTAGTCAAAGGTGCTGGCGCTGGTATAGGTATATCTGTTATCGATGATTTTCATGTTATCTGCTGGATCCAATCCCTTCACAAAGGTAATCCGGGGGGTGTAGTAGTCCTTACCTGTATATTTTTCTCCGGCGGCGAAGGTTTTTTCTAGAATACCGTCTTGGTCAATGAGGACATGTACTGGTTCCGTCGTGCTATTGGTGAAGGTGAAGGGGCCGGATTTCCCTGCATCGCAGCTGAACAGGCAGAAGAGGATGCCAATGGTTATAAACGGTGCGAAGTGCTTCATATATAGAAATGATACCACAGACGAGGACAGTTCGCAAGGTGGAGCGGGGAGGCAGGGGCTGCGCTCCCCATCTTGTTCCTACAGCCTCCCGGCCTGTTTCCCGCTTCCCATAAGCGGCGAGAGCAGCCGCTCCAGTTTCTGGTTGAACTGGGCCGTCTCCACCTCCAGCTCCTGCAGGAAGCCCGTGTCCTCCAGGGTGCCGATGACGGCCTCCTGCTCCTGCTGGTTGCGGTAGGTGATGGAGCGGAAGTAGTCCTCAAAGTCCTTCTGGCGGGAGCTGCGGGAATTCTCGTACATGTAGTTGGAGACAATCAGCACGTCGTCGTGGATGTCCTGGAAGATGGCCTGGTCAAACTGGTGGAGCTCCCTGCTGTAGAGCCATTCCAGCAGGTGCAGGCTGTAGCGGGCCTTCCAGAGGGTGTAGCTTTCCTGGCACTGGTCATAGAAGCGGTGCACCTGCTCCCAGCTGGTGATTTCCCTGTCCTTGATGCGGCGGAACAGCTGCTGCACCTGCTGGCTGGGGATGATTTGTCCTCCCACATTGTCCCACTGGGTGTACAGGGGCAGCTCCTGGATTTGGTGGAGCAGCTGGAGTGTCAGGCTCTGGTGGCCCAGGCCATGGCAATAGCCCATCAGGGACTGCACCGCAAAGTACTTCACAATCTTTCGGTACTCCTTGTAGCCCTGGGCACCCTTGTAGATGCGGCCGCCGTATTTCTTCTGCACCTGGGGATCCTGCAGCACCAGATCCGAATCCGGGTTCTGGTGGAGGAAGTCTTTGGCGTCCTGCAGGTTTTTCAGTCGCAGGGTTCGTGCCGTCAGCTCCACCAGCCGCTCCAGTGCCACCAGCACCTCCTGGATGGAGTCCGGGGCCAGGGGATTGGTCTCAATGTGCTGCTCCTTCACCACCCGCTTGTCCCGCTTCTTGAACTTGGAGTTGTTCCGGGCGATGGCGAACATGTTGTACAGGAACCAGTAGGCGGGCACGATGCGCACCTCCTGGGTGACGGAGCCCAATGACACCAGGGAGAAGGGGTAGGTGACGCACAGCTCCTGCTGGTAGGAGCCCTTTGCCACCAGGCAGAAGGAGGCGAAGCGGCTGTTGTGTTTGAAGTCGGAGGCCAGTCCCGGCCAGAAGCCACGGCCCGCCAGAATCTCCCCGTCGGGGGAGCGGGAGTTGTGGTTGGAGCCGATGGTGGCTGCCGCCGCAATGTTGGACTGGCCCAGGATGGTGGTGGCGATGAGGAAGGAGGTGTTGTGGTGCTGCTCGTGGAAGGGGAAGATGAGGTTGTTCAGAAGCTCGCAGCAGGACACGGTGGAGTTGTCCCCCAGGAATGAGTTCAGCAGCCGTCCGCCGTATTTCAGCTGGCAGTTCCGCCCGATGATGAACCGCACCGCCACCGCCTGGTAGAACACCTTGCTGCCGTAGCCCATGATGCCGTTCACCAGCTCCACACCCTCCCCGATTTGGGAGGGCTCCTCCCGGCTGGAGCACACGGTGATGTTCTTCAGCTTCAGGGCCCCCTTGATGTAGGCGTGGCTGCCGATCTTGGCGTCCTTGACGAGGATGGTGTTCTTCACCACCGCATCCTCCTCCACCAGCCCGTGGGTGGCCTCCTCCCGATTGTTGCCTGCCTCCGTCAGCTCCAGGAACCGCTCCATCAGCTGGGTGTCCTCCCGGTAGCGGCTCCAGAGGTAGCCGTCGGCGGGGAGGATTCCCTCGAAGGGGAGGATGGCCCGCCCGTCGTTCTCGTTGCCCACGGACACTGTCACCCGCACCGACTCATCCTCCCCCGCCTTCAGCCAGCCGTTGCCGAACTTGGAGTGGCAGGTGCAGCTCATCTCGCTGATGTTGAAGAGGATCACCCTGGACTTGATGTGGTAGTTCACCAGGTAGGCCACGTTCCTGACGCAGACATCGTCCTCCAGCACCACCCGGTCCAGGTAGGAGTTGTAGAGGCCGCAGTCCAGCTCCAGGTCGTGGAATTTCAGCCTGGCACGTCGCAGCTGTCCCAGCACCACCAGCCCCTGGAACCGGCAGCCCCGGATGAGGCCCGCGTTGAATTCCTTGGTGGCGGGCACCAGCAGGTTCTGCCAGCTCCCGTCGCTGGAGGTGTTCCCCTGTGCCTCCAGCTGAGCTATCTCTGCCTCGGTGAGGTGGCGGGCGGTGGCGGCTAGGTGGGAAATCCAGCTGGCCCTTGTTTCAGTCTGGCTGGTGGCTTGGCACAGGATGCCCTTCTTTTCGTCATGTGTATGGAGCAGCAGTTCTGCCATGGTCGTCTCCTGTCTATGATGTGGATGCTGGCTCCCTATTATGATAAAAAAATCATCTAATTTCCATGGGAATTATGGAAATATCGAGAAAAAATCCTTCTCTCCATAAGATATTGCGGTATAATGGAAAGTATGGTTGAGATTGAATTGAAGGCGCGGGTGGCTGACCCGCGGAGCTTGGTGCAGAATCTGGAGCTTTGGGCGGATTTCAAGGGATGCCGCCTGAAGGACGACCTGTACTGGGGTGCCCCCCAGCGGCAGGTGCAGCTCCGTGTCCGGCGGGAGCGGCTGCTGTTCACCCTGTCGGAGGTCTTCGAGACGGAGGAGTGGCTGTGGCCCTTCGCCGGTGACCAGGGGATGGGGGACCGGGAGCTTCTCCGTCCTCTGGTTCGGGGCCCCTGGGGAACGGAGAAGATTTTCGCCACCTACAAGAAGAAGCAGGTGGTGGAGGATTCCTGCGAGGTGAACCAGGAGCAGGAGTTCCAGGTGGACCGGGGGGAGCCACTGGAGGCATTCCTGCAGGATGCGGGCTTTTCTGTGGTGCTGCGGAAGGAGAAGCTGGTGGCCACCTGGCGCTGGGGGGACTGCAGCATCGAGCTGTGCCACATCCCGGAGCTGGGTGACTACCTTGAGCTGGAGCTGCTTCGTGACTCCGCCGACCAGCAGGAGGTGGCCGTCTGCCAGCAGTGGCTGCGGGAGGTCCTTGAGCGGTGCGGCATTGGGGAAGAGGCCATAGAGCCCCGCTTCTACTGCCAGCTGCTGGAGGATGCCCGCCGTGGTGGCTGAGCCGGAGGCTTTATCCCTTGGAGGAGGGATTCGGAGACTTTGGCTTGAGAATTTTTTTTTATTACCGATAATGGAATTATGGCAGAAGAATTTAATTTTGAGCAGGCCTTGAGCAAGGCTGTAGAAGAGAAAGTCGCTTGGTTTGACTCCAACAGTATGGTGGAGTTGCTGGATAATTATCGTATTCTCTATGCTGCGGTCAACAATGTGCAGGCACTCCTGCTACAGAAAGGTCTCATCACTGCTGATCCCTACAAGCTGGACAAGAAGATTTCAGATGTGGCGGTTCCAGAAGAGGTGGAGTTTGTCGAGACGGAGAGGAGCAAGGTGCTGGGGGTCCGCATTTCTGATTACGAGCGGATGCTGGATTTCTTGTCCAATTATTTCAAGTTCTCTGTCCAGAATCTCACCCTGCCGAGAATCAAGAAGCTCATTGGTCTGAATAATTATTTCCAATGGGGAAGTCTTACGGTTGCCAGTCGCCACCAGAACACTAGGGTTTTGGCGGAGCTTGTCACCACCATCCGCCAAGGAAGTGATTCTGTGGCCACCAGCTCCATCAACGGAGCGATTTCTGCCGCTTCCAAATCCATTATGGAAATAAACGGTGCACTAAAACAGGTGTCCGACCTGCGGAGGGAAGTCTACAAGATGGATGTCCGTCGCAATGTCATCGGCCATTCTTCCTTTTCTTGGGAAAAGGGCGGGTCTATTCCTGAGGCGGTGCAGCAGGTGAAGAAGCTTTTCCCCTCAACCATGGGGCGTCAGCCCTTTTATCCTGAGCTGGTGGAGGAGATTGCCCAGGAATCCATCGGTCCTGCCGCCATCCAGAAGCAGCAGGACTTGCTGGATCGGCTCAAGATTGTCCAGCAGACAAAGGAGCGGAAGAAGGTTCAGATCAACACCAAGACCCTGATTATGGATGCGGTGCGCAATCTGGCCGGCATGGCGCCCCAGCTGGAGCTGGTGGTGTCCAAGCTGCGGGAGAACAACTCCTTGCTGCAGGACCAATACAACACTCCCTGGGAGAAATTCAAGCGGGCCCTGCGGAAGGCCTTTGGCCTGAAGCCGCCGATAGTTGAGTACACGGTGCCGGTTGCCGATGTCATGACAAAGACCGTGAAGAACGAAAAGGTTGACTTTCGCAAGAGTCTCAGCGATATTTCAAAGAGGATGAACTTTTATGGAGCCCTTGCCTCCCGGGAAAGCCCCACCTATCAGAAGATGGAGGCCCAGGGAGAGCCAGAAATCTATTCCTTCCTCACCAAGCAGCTGTCTGAGTGCCAGCAGATGCTGACCCTCTTGATGGCCTACGACAAGTTCTTCAAGAATGAGGTGGAAAGCCCCAATAAGTCAAAGGTAAAGGGACTTGCAATGGAAACAACTGCCATCAAGAACACCATGGTCAAGACAAACCAGCGGAAGGCCGAGTATGCGGCCTATGTGGAGGAGCAGAGCCAGATGAAGAAGTTGGGGATTTTGGATGAAGAGTAAGGCCGCCCTTTCCCTGCTTGTACTTTTCAGTGCATCATTTCTGTTTGGCCGTCCCTTCACCATCATCGACTCCGTACATCACTACAATCTTGACCCCCATACTGCCAACTACAGTTCTGAGGCTCAGATGCTGACGGGGTTGTACGAGGGGCTTTTCTCCTACGACCCCTTCTCCTTGGAGCCGTTGCCTGCCCTGGTGGATGAATACAAGGTTTCCCGGGACCGGTTGCGGTGGACCTTCACCCTGAAGGAAGGGGCCACATTCAGCAATGGGGAGGAGATTACTGCCCAGACCATCAAGGACAGCTGGCTTGCCCTGCTGAATCCCGCCACCCAGGCCCCCTTCGCCTCCCTGCTGGATTGCATCAGGGGTGCGGCGGAATACCGAACCGGTCGGGGAACTGCCGCCGATGTGGGCATTTCCGTCCAGGGGAAGCACCAGCTGGTTCTCAGACTGACGGCTCCCACGGAGCATCTTCCCAGCATCCTGTGCCACCATTCCTTCTCCGCCGTCCATCCTGACCGTAGCATTTTTAGCGGCCCCTTCGTGCTGGAGTCCTACGACGGTATCCGCCTGGTGATGAAGAAGAATCCCCTGTACCATGATGCCGCCAACGTGGCCTTGGAGGAGATACTGGTGATTCAGTCCGACGACGCCAGGGAGAATGCCCACCTGTTCAACACGGGGCAGGCGGACTGGATCCTTTCCGTTGCGGAGATTGCCGACGTCATCGACTACAACGCCGTACTGGTGAATGCGGAATTCGCCACGGAATACCTGTTCTTCAAGAGCCATCGGGCTCCTTGGAACCAGGCCTCCTTCCGGAATGCGCTGCTGGCGGCTGTGCCGTGGGAGGCGTTGCGGGGCAACAGCTTCGTTCCTGCCAGCACCTTGATCTATCCCATTGGCACCTATGTGGCCCCTGCCGCCTTGGCGGACTACGATATGGAGGAGGCCCGGCTGCTTTTGGCCCAGGCCAAGGAGGAGGCGGGTATGGCTGCCGATGTTCCTCTGGAAATCACCATCGCCATCTCCGACACCGAGTACTCCATGAATCAGGCGGAGATTCTTCGGCAGAGCTGGAGTCAGTTGGGCATCACCGTGAACATCAGCAACACCCCCATGACCCGCTACCTGGACAGCATCCCCGGCTGGAATGCGGACCTGTTCAGCTACACCTGGATTGGCGACTTTGCCGACCCCCTGGCCTTCCTGGAGCTGTTCCGCTCTGACTCTACCCTCAACGAGTCGCAATGGTCTAGCCCTGAGTACGACCAGCTGTTGGAGGATGCCGCCTTTGCCACCGGCGAGAAGCGACAGGAGCTTTTGTCCGCAGCCGAGGACCTGCTGCTTTCCGACGGCCTGATTCTGCCCATCTCCCATCCGGTGACCCTCAACGTCATCGACCTGAACGCCGTGAAGGGTTGGCAGCTGAACGCCCTGGACATCCATCCCCTGAAGTACTTGAAGGTTCAGCCGGTGGTTCCCGCCATCCCCAATCTGGTGCTGGCAAAATAAGGAACCATTGATGGATGGTGCAGTTTCTGGAGATTTGAGCATTGACACTAGGAAGTTTCTTGTGGTAAAATAAACCTCCCGTATATCTGCGCGAAGGCGTATCCAGTTGGGCCGCTCACCCGACTCGGAGCTGCGGCTTTCCGATGCTGGAAAGTCAAGGCAACTTAAGAATTCTTAGTAGATTAAGGTATATGCATGAAGACTATTTTTGTGAATGAACGCGATGCTGTACGCAACTGGTATGTTGTGGATGCAGCTGGCAAGCCCCTGGGACGGGTTGCAGCAAAGGTTGCAAGTGTCCTGAGAGGAAAGCACAAGGCTACGTTTGCCCGGAATCAGGAGATGGGTGATTATGTTGTGATTATCAATGCCGACAAGGTTGCTGTCACTGGTGCAAAGTTCAACGACAAGTTGTATCACCACCATACTGGCTATGTTGGTGGACTCAAGACATTCACCTTCGAGAAGAAGATTCAGCGCCACCCCGACGCTCCCCTGATGCTGGCCATCAAGGGAATGCTGCCCAAGGGACCCCTGGGACGCGCCATGTTGAAGAACGTGAAGGTATATGCTGGAACAGAGCATCCCCATACTGCCCAGAATCCCCAGCCTCTGGAAATCTAACAGGAGTATATTGTGGTTAAGAATATCGGAATTGGTACAGGAAGAAGAAAGACTGCCGTTGCCCGTGTATTCCTGCGGGAAGGCACCGGAAAGATTGTGGTGAACGGTAAGGACGTGAATGATTATTTTGCCACCGCCGACCAGGTTCGTGTGGTGCGCCAGCCCCTGATGGTGACAGCCAGCGAGAACAAGTTTGACGTTCTCATCAATGTTACCGGCGGTGGTCTCAACGGACAGGCCGGTGCCTGTCTTCATGGTCTGTCCCGGGCTTTGACCCAGGTTGACCAGGGTAACTATGCCTCCCTGAAGGCCAACGGTTACCTGACCCGTGACTCCCGCATGGTGGAGCGCAAGAAGTTCGGTCAGCGTGGAGCTCGCCGCCGCTTCCAGTTCAGCAAGCGCTAGTGGTTCAGATTACCGCAACAAAGCAGATCTCATGGGATTGTGTGCAGGTCACCCTTTCCATGGGGTCTTCTTTTTTTGTCCGCAGCTGTTATCTGCAGGAGTTGCCGATGGAGCGACTGGTTCCCCAGGAAACCTTGTCGGAGCTGGAGCTGGAGGATTTGGTTGATGCGGGCCTTGCATTCAGTGCGGAAAAGGCGGCGGTGACCTATCTGGGGCGAGCGGAGCAGAGCCGGCATCTGCTATCCATGAAGCTGAGAAAAAAGGGCCATGGCGAGGTGGCCATCGCCCGTGCCTTGGATTATCTGGAGGAGCTGAGTTTTCTTTGCGACAGCCGCTTTGCGGCGGCCTGGCTCAGAAACAGATCCATCAATCATGCGGAGGGCAGGACAAAGCTTTTCAGTGGGCTTCTCGCCAAGGGAGTGGATAAGGCTACAGCCATCCAGGCCTTGGACCAGTATTTCGAGACGGTGGATCAGGATGACGTGCTGGACAGGGCTCTGGAGAAGTGCCGGCGTTTGGGAAAGTCCCGGGAGGCCACCGAAAAATACTTGATGCGGAAGGGGTTCACCTATAAGGAAATTAAGTCAAAAATGTCAAATATATAATGCTGCGGGTGGGGAAGTCTCATTTTCATGTCAAGAAAACGCAATATTGCTTGTTATTTTTGATGTATGGCATTAAAGTTTAGTATGGTTGATTTGAAACAAAACACATTTTGTGTTGTTTATAGAGCGAGGTAACTATGTCAAAGGAATTTGAGAAGACTATCGTCTATTCTGCATTGGAAGTGGCGAACATTTGCGGTGTGGCAAACCAGACTGCAATAAACTGGATTCGCAATGGATATTTGAAGGCTTACAGCACCCCTGGTGGACAGTACCGTGTATATGCGGATGATTTGGTTGGTTTTATGAGCGATCGGAATATGCGTGTTCCTGAGAATCTTGTTTCCTTGTGCAAGAAGACGACAGGTCGTGGTATTCTCATCGTAGAGGATGAGTTGGGACTGAATTCTGTCCTGCATCAGTATTTGTCCAAGGAATTCTCCGACTCCACGATTTATCAGGCCTTTGATGGTTTTGAGGCTGGTTCCATCATGACAGGGAAGAAGCCCGATGTGGTGGTGCTTGACCTGAACCTGCCTGGTGTGGATGGATTCGAGCTGTGCAAGAAGATCAACTCCTCTGAGGATTTCGGTCATCCTGCCGTCATCGTCATTACTGCGCTGCAGGACTCCAGCATTGAGGACAAGGTCAGCGAGATGAACGTGGTGGCCTTCTTCCGCAAGCCGGTGGTGCTGGAGGAATTGACCCAGGCCATCAAGAGTGCTTTGGGCAAGGTCGGCAAATAGTCGGTAGTGATATACGAGCGTGTCGTCTTTCGGAGATGAAAAAAGCCTGCAATAGTGGAGTGGAGCGCACTTCACTGTTGCAGGCTTTCTCGTTTTTAGGGCTGGTAGTAGTAGGCAGGATAGGAGATATCCGGCAGCATCCTTTCCTTGGCTTCTAACAGGAGATGGTCCGAGGTGTTGGCCGTCGGAACAAATCGTGAGACTAGGGCCTGCATGTTTTTGAACACATAGTTCATGAAGGCATAGTCCTCCTCAGGGTAGTAATGGACGGGCTCCAGGCTGAAGTCCTCCAGTTCTTCCCGCAGGTAGTAGAGGGCATCGTCAAAACGCCCCACCACATCTATGAGTCCCCTGTCCAGTGCCTGCCAAGCGGTGTAGATGCGGCCGTCCGCCAGCTCCAGGGTCTCCTCCATGGTGAGGCCACGACTTTCCGCCACAATTTCCACAAATTGATAGTAGCATTCGTCGGCCATGGACTGCATGATGTCCCGATGCTCCGGTGTCACAGGTGTGTTGATGCCCAGCATGTCCTTGTTGCGGCCGGCGGTAAAGGTGTTCACCCTGACTCCATGCTTTTCCAGGAACTGGGAGAGGTCCACCGACTGGCCTGCAATGACACCGATGGAGCCGGTCATGGTGTTCCTGTTGGCCACAATGTAGTCGGCGGCGCAGGCGATGTAGTAGCCGCCGGAGGCTGCCAGGGGGCCGAAAAAGGCAAAGACTGGATTGCCGCTGGTCTCCTTGTAGTCCAAGAGCTCCAGATACACCTCGTCGGACTGGTACACGCCGCCGCCGGGAGAGTTGATGTCCAGAAGGATTGCCTTGACGTTCCGGTCGTAGGACAGATCCCGAATGGTGGTGAGCAGCCATTCCTGGTCGTAGGTGTCGCTCTTGTCCTGGATGGTGCCTTCGATATGGAGGACGGCGATATGGGCTTTGTTGGACGGGCTGCCGGAAAAGCTGGAGAATCCCTTGAGGATGTGGTCGTTCCTTGAGGTGGTAGGTTCCGAAATGAGACCCCAAAGACCGAAGGCTACGGAAAGCCCGCATAGTGCCAGCAGTACTGCCAGTCCTGTCTTCCTGACCTTTGCGTGCTTGGTGCCTTGAGCGTGGTTGGACTGGTTTGTTCTGTCGTGCTGGCTCTGGTCTTGTGCAGCTGAGGGCTGCTGGCTGTCGTCGGGTTGGGCCATGGCTTCCGGTTGAGGTTGTTCTGCCGTCTGAGTGGCTGACTCTGGCTCCGCTGGTTCCATCTCCTGTGCTGTTTGCCGGTCGTCGGAGTGACTGCAATCCAAAGGTGATTCCGGTACAAGGATGAAATCCTGGGATTGGGAGGATGCGTGGGGGTCATGTTCAAAATTCATGGTGTCTCCTAGAAATTGTGGGTTGAATCTGGGGCAAAGTCCTCTTTTTTTAGGATGCCGATGGTGACAGCCTGGCTTTTCAGGAAGCGATATGCCTGCACCTTTGTTTCCGTCAGATAGGGAATCAACACAATGAAGCCCAGGCCGCCGGTCAGATAGCAGAGGAGAATCCATCCAAGGAAGCTCAAATCCAGTATGAAGAGCTCCCCCTTGTATCCACGAGTGATATGCTTGCTGAGCTGCATTGCCTTCCGCACCGTCAGATTGGGATGCTCCGACAGGATGAAAAATAGTTGAGAGTAGGCGTAGAACTTTACGATTCCGGGAATGAAAAAGAGGAGGGACCACAGAGCCGTCCAGAGACAGAGCCACAGCTGGGCGAGAATTCCTCTGAGCCAGAGGTTCAGACCGTCTATGAAGGTGGAAAAGTTGGTGCTGTCCTTGTCCATGGCAAGTCTGGTGAAGAAGAAGGTTTGTCCTATGGTGCTGACACCGGTGATGGCCAGGGGCAGCAGGAACAGGAGGGAGGTGAGGTCCAGGTGGAAGGAGTGGTGGTAGCTGGCATCGCCGACATAGATGCGGGTGAAGGGAAGGGTGGCTATTCCCTGGATTGCCAGTCCGAGAACTGACACCAGCAGGGAAGGCTTCCACTTGCCGCTAAGGCTGTGTAATGCAGCTGCCTTGAAGACTTTTCTGTCGAACATGTGTGCTCCTTTGATGTTTCCAGCAGAGAATCAATTTCCCTTGCAAAAAACATTGAATCGTACTATTCTCGAATTATATCATAAGAAAGGAGTTGTGTCATGAAAGGATGCTATGATTTTACGGTTGACGAGCTGGGACCCTGCAAGGTTCTGTCTCCCATTCATCTGTCTACGGAGAAAGAGGATTATCAGGCAAACTATGTGGAGGATGGAGAGTGCATCCGGTATGACATCGACCATGTTATGGGGGAAGAGGAGCTGGACTGCGACAGGAACCTCATTCAGAAGGCGGGGCCTCGGGAGCACATCTACTTCAACCCCAAGCACGTGAACGCAGGCATCTGCACCTGCGGTGGCCTCTGCCCCGGCCTGAACGATGTGGTGCGTGCCATCGTCCGCTGCCTGTACAACCGCTACGGAGTCCGCCGCATCCGTGGCATCCGGTTCGGCTTCAAGGGCTTCTTCCCGGACATGGGCTTTGACACCATGGACTTGACGCCCGCCCTGGTGGACGACATCCACAAGACGGGAGGCTCCTTCCTGGGGACGAGCCGTGGCGGCGGCGACCGGGTGATGGACATTGTGGATGCCATCGAGGCCCTGAACATGAATATGCTCTTCATCATCGGGGGAGACGGAACCCAGAGGGGCGCCTTGGAGGTGGCGGAGGAAATCGAGAAGCGTGGTCTGCGGGTGGCCATTGTAGGGGTGCCAAAGACTGTTGACAACGACCTGGTGTTCATCCAGCGGTCCTTCGGCTTTGACACTGCCGTCCAGAAGGCCACCGAGGCGGTGTCCGCCGCCCATATGGAGGCCCGCTCCCACATCAATGGCATTGGACTCATCAAGCTCATGGGACGGGAGTCCGGCTTCATTGCCACCGCCACCGCCCTGGCCAGCCATGAGGCAAACTTCTGCCTCATTCCGGAGGTTCCCTTTGACCTGGAGGGCTCCGAGGGGCTGCTGGCCAGCCTGGAGGATCGGATTCGGGAGAGCCACCATGCGGTGATCATCGTGGCGGAGGGAGCCGGCCAGGACCACTTGAACGCCACCAACGAGAAGGACGCTTCCGGCAACAAGAAGCTGGGGGACATCGGGGTGTTCCTGCGGGACCGCATCAACGAGTATTTCAAGAAGCGGAACATCCACATCAACCTGAAGTACATCGACCCCAGCTACCAGATTCGCTCCGCCCCGGCAGCACCCACCGACTCCATCTACTGCGAGCGACTGGGAAACAATGCCGTCCATGCGGCCATGGCGGGGAAGACGAAGATTGTCATCGGCCTGGTCCACGACAAGTACGTGCATCTGCCCATGCGGCTGGTCATCGCTCGGCGCAACACAGTGAACCCCGACGGCTCACTGTGGCGTGACGCCATGGACTCCACCGGACAGCCGGTGCTGATGGTGAACGACAAGGAGCGGTTCCACCAGAAGAAGTAGCTGGAGCTGAAAATAAGGAAGCCCTGCCGGTGAATTGGATTGCACTGGCAGGGCTTTTTTTAGAATCGCAAGCGGGCGGAGATGCAACCTGTCGCCGGGGGGACTACAGCTCGTAGCTTTCTCCGTACTTGACGATTTCCGTTTGGGGGAAGCCGTTGTCCGCCAGGAACTGCACGAAGGTGGCCTGTGCGTCAGGCTCCCCGTGGACCAAAAAGATTTTTTTCAGCCGGGAGGTGTCGATGGTGTTGAGCCAGTCCAGGCATTCCTGATAGTCGGCGTGGGCACTGAAGGCGTTGATCTGCTGCACCTCGGCCTGGACCTTGTACCAGTCTCCCATGATGCGGACCTCCTTCTCCCCGTTCTTGAGGCGGCGGCCCAGGGTGTTCTCCGCCATGTAGCCCACCAGCAGCACCTGGTTGTTGGGGTTTCCCACATTGTTGGCCAGGTGGTGCAGGATGCGGCCCGCCTCGCACATGCCGTCGGCGCTGATGATGATCATGGGGCCCTTCTTCTCGTTGAGGGCCTTTGACTCCTCCACGCTCTGGACGAAGGTGAGGGCGTTGAAGCCGAAGGGATTCTTGTGGTGGTCAAGGAATGCCTCGTGGGTGTCCTGGTCGTAGCATTCGGGGTGCACCCGGAAGATGCTGGTGGCGTTGGTGGCCATGGGGGAGTCCACGTAGATGGGGATGGGGGGAATCTTCTTCTTGTCCAGCAGCAGGTGCAGGTAGTACACCAGCTCCTGGGTCCGCTCGATGGCGAAGGAGGGGATGATGATTTTGCCCTTCTTGTTCACGGCCTTCCGCACGATGCGCACCAGCTCGTCCATGGCAATCTGGGTGTCCTCGTGGCGGCGGTCTCCGTAGGTGCTTTCCAGCACGATGTAGTCTGGAGCCGGCACGTTGGTGGAAGGATTTCGGATGATGGGCTTGTTGCAGCGGCCTAGGTCGCCGGTGTACAGGATGCGCACCTCATTGTCGCTGTTGGTGGCGGGGCTTGCCGTCAGGTCGCTGGCCTTTCGGCCCAGCAGCCGGTTCCAGAGATTCGAGGTGGCAGGCCGTTCCTGGGAGGTCTTTTCCTGTGCATCCTTCTGGACTGCTTGTTGGCCGGCCTGCTGGCCGGTGATGGTGATGTAGGCGTAGGCTGAACCCAGAATGTGGCCGGCATCGAAGAATTCCAGCTGCACGTCAGGAGCAATGTACATCCTGCGGTCGTAGGAGAGGGTGACAATCTGGTTGGTGGCGGCCACCACATCCGCCTCGGTGAACAGGGGCTTCCAGGTGAATTTCTCCCCCTTCTTTGCGGCCTGCTTGCGAAGGTACTCCGCATCGCGGGCTTGGATGCGGGCGCTGTCCATCATGATGAGGTTTGCCAGGTCGCGGGTGGCCGGTGTGGCGTAGATGTTGCCCTTGTAGCCGTTCTTTGTCATCAGGGGCAGCAGTCCGCAGTGGTCGTAGTGGCCGTGGGTGATGATCACCGACTCCACCTTGTCCACCGGCACCTCGAAGTTGCGGTTCTTCTCGTCCGACTCCTTCCGCTTGCCTTGGAATGCGCCGCAGTCCACCATGAAGGCCCTGCCGTCAATCTCGAAAATGTGCTTGGAGCCAGTCACTTCCTGGGCTGCTCCCAAAGAATACAGTGTAATCGCCATAATTATATGATAAACTCGAATGCCCAAATCCGCAAGAAAAAGAATTTGAGAGGCTGGGGGTTATTCTTGTGCCAGCTTCAGCACCCTGCACATCGCTGGTGTTCCAGAGTCGCCAGAGTGGGCGTTTGCAAACGCTGCTTTGTCGTGCATACCAGCGCCACTTTTTTAGGATGTCATTTTCCAGCCGCAGCTTGCATTTTCTTTCCGCAGTGCAATCAGCTCGTTCTCGGCACCGCTCCTGTTGTCTTTTTCCTTTGGCGAGTCTGTTCTGTTGACTCTTTTAATCCATCTGTTCGATGTGATGGGCGTAAGCTTATACTCACGCTCTATCTCCCGCTCTCTTTCCTCACTCCTGCCTGCCCCCCTTTGCTAGTGCTGCAGCTTCTGGTATACTTGCAGGAGGAGGACATCATGCCGCAGCCCAAATTGTTCAGAATCATTGACAAGGCTATCTTTGAGTACCAGATGATTGAGGATGGCGACAAAATCCTCATCGGAGCCAGCGGGGGAAAGGATTCCACGGCCTTGGTGGAGTATTTTGCCCACCGAAGACGGCAGGGGCGGGAGCGCTTTGAGTTCACCGCCCTCCACGTGTCCACGGAGATTGCCCCGCCCTTTGATCCCGGTCTTCGGCAGCTTTTTGCCAGCTGGGGGGTGGAGCCAGTGACCATTCCCGTGGGGGTGCTGGAGCGGCTGAAGCCGGGACGCTCCATGAACTGCTGGTGGTGCTCCACCCAACGGCGCACGGAGCTGAACGAGTATGCCATGGCCAATGGCTACAACAAGATTGCCTTGGGACACCATCTGGACGACATCCTGGAGACCCTGCTGATGAACGCCCTGGGGAAGGGGGAGCTTTCCACCATGCCGCCCCGCCTGAAATACGAGAAGTACCCTGTCACCATCATCCGTCCCCTGTGCTTTGCCGATGTGGCCACCATCATTGCCCACGCCCAGGACAGCGGCTACATCTCCGCCACCTGCACCTGCGACTACCAGGAGAACTCCGGCCGCAAGGATGCCCGCCGCCGCCTGGAGGCCCTGACGGAGGGAAACCCTGCGGAAAAGCGCCGCCTCTTTCAGGCCCTGCGGAACATCAAGGCGGAGTACCTGCCGTAGAACTGGTAGGATGTTTGGTGGTGTGATATAATGGTATGAGGAGGAGAGCATGAAAACGATACTGGAAATCCCCGAAAGCCTTGTCCAACAGGCACGGTCCATTACCAGAATAGCATCTGATAATGAGCTTGTGGTCTATGCCTTGGAACGTTTGGTGGACTCGAATCCGTTGGCTACCATAAAGCAATACAAGGGGAAGCTCGACCTTGACATCAATGTGGATGTGCTGCGGGGGCGTTGCTGATGGTTCTGGTGGATACCTCAATCTGGATTGACTACTTTCATGGGGATGACACTGGAGCTATCCTTGATGATTTAATTGATAACCAGCTTGTTTGCATCAATGATTTGATTTTAGCGGAGTTATTGCCATCCATAAATCGCCGCAAGGAATGGGAGCTCAAGAATGCATTGCTGGCAGTGCCACGCTTAGCCTTGACCATTCATTGGGATGAGATTATTGCTATGCAAACACGGAATCTGCAGAATGGAATCAACAGAGTTGGTATTCCAGATCTGCTTATCGTGCAAAATTCCCTCCAAAATAACATTCCCCTTTTGACCCATGACAAGCATTTCCGATTGATGAAGGATTTGTTCCATCTTGACCTGTATGCTAAATAGAACTTCCTTAATCCCCTAGGAGGAACCCATGAAATATATCTTGTCCCTGGACCAGGGAACCACCAGCTCCCGGGCCATTCTCTTTGACCAGAACCAGCAGGTTGTGGGTGTGGCGCAGAAGGAATTCACCCAGCTTTATCCCCAGGAGGGCTGGGTGGAGCAGGATGCCATGGAGATTTGGTCCAGTCAGTATGGTGTGATGATGGAGGTGGTGGCGCAGTCCGGGGTACAGCCCAAGGATATTGTCGCCGTCGGCATCACTAACCAGCGGGAAACCACGATTTTGTGGGACAAGACCACTGGCAAACCCATCCATAACGCTATCGTGTGGCAGTGCCGCCGCACCGCCGCCATCGTGGACAATTTGCGGCAGCAGGGGCTGGAGTCCCACATCAGAAAGACCACGGGACTGGTTCCAGATGCCTATTTTTCCGCCACAAAAATCAAGTGGATTCTGGACCAGGTGGCGGGAGCCCGGCAGCGGGCCGAGCGGGGGGAAATCCTTTTCGGCACGGTGGACACCTGGCTCTTGTGGCGGCTGACGGAGGGTGCGGTTCACGCCACCGACGTGACCAATGCCAGCCGCACCATGCTCTTTG
>CAMGSV010000019.1 GCA_946061495.1 uncultured Spirochaetales bacterium
TCTAACGTTGCCAAACTTGTTTATGATATAGCTCAGAGTGGTGTGCTGTTGTGGAAAAGAACTGATGATGGCTCTTTGAAGGTATCAATTGTACCCTACGGAAACTATAGTGTATCAGCTCCTGTAGTGCTTGGTGCCCCGTATCTGCCACCTTCTTGGTGTTTTGATAATGCAGGAAACTTGTATTGGTATGCAGAGGGAGAAAATGGAGCTCAGTGTTATAACTTGCAGGCTGATAAATCATATAGCTCATCAGGAGATTATTATTCTCCTCCGCCTGTTTCTGCTTTGTCCTATGACAATTCTGCTAATATTTTGTATGGAATAGGTGATGGCACTTTAAAATATTGGCAAAAGGCTGAAGAGGGTTCCCATAACATTCTTCTTGACGGTGGTACTGGACTGTTTTCTATTTCTGATCTGGGTTTTACAGTTCATAATAATATTGTGTATTGTGCGACTTATGCTGAGAAACAAGAAGATGATGGTCCGATTTTAGGAGTTGTGCAACTTTCTAGTTACAAGTTGGAAGATGCTTCTGATGGTGGATCTAAGACTGCTACCCCCCTTCTTGTTGATCAAACGTTTACGTTACCTGAAGTATTTGGTTCCAATCCTCCCACCAGCCAAATGATCTACCAAGAGGGGGCGTTGTATTTGCTGCTGGGGCGGGTTGAAGTCTCAAGTAGTGTACCTACTGAGGGTGATTCCGAGCGGTTTAGTTGTGGGGCTTTGGTTAAAATAAATCCTTCAACCTTAACTATTGATACCTCCTTTGGGAACAATGGGTATTTAGGATTAGTTTCTGGAAGAACTATTTCGGGGACCTATAATAGTAGAGGCTATTCCATGGATCTTTACTCCCCCACAGAATCAAATGAAAATAGTGTTTTTTACGGACCGGTTGGATTTGTAGCTGTTATGCCCAAAAAACTTGTTATTGCTGATGCTGGTTATGCCTTGTCGAAGGGATCGAATGATGAATTGCGTGCCCTCCGAAAAAATCGTGTGGTAACTGTTGACTTGGAGACACCAGCGTTTGATGTCGCTTCTCTCAGTGATACAACTTTTTATGGAAATATAACCACTGGTTGCGGTTTTCTGGTTGTAGAATAGTCCCATGCCTCCCACCATCTCCGTCTGCATTCCTGCATACGCCACGGAAAGAAGCCTGCCTGCCTGCCTCCACAGTGTGGCGGCTCAGCAGGGTTTGGAGGCTGCGGGGCTGGAGGCCTGTGACGGACGGGATGTGGCCAAGAAGGAGGTGAGCTGGTATGTCAGAAGAGTTTTTTGAAAAGAAGGCTGTCTTTATTTCTTGGTGTATTGAAGAATATGCAGCTGTACATGGTCAGAATGGTCAAGATGTAGCGAATTACTTTGCCGCACATGACGTGCTTGATTTTCTTAGCAAGCATTATGAGATTTTACACACACAAGGAAGGGGCTCTATATTGGAGGCTATTGCTGATTTTATAAAAACGGGAGAAAATCGGTGAAAGTTTATCACGGAGGATTCCTTGCAGTGTCAGAGCCAAGAATTTTGTCCCCCAGCCATTCCATGGATTTTGGGTCTGGCTTTTATACAACCACTGATTTTGACCAAGCAAAGAAATGGTCTCTTGTCAAAAAAGACAAATTTCATTATGAGAAGGCTGTAGTATCTGTGTTTGAGATGGATAATATACTTGCAGTTCCTGAAGTCTGAGGAGGTGTGGTGAATGAGTAGACCCCAAATCACTCAAGAAAATGTGCATCTTTTTATTCCAAATAAGGTTGCGAAAATCTGCACGGAATTGAACAGGACAAAAAAGCTTTCATTAACAAATTCTATCCTTGCGTTTTATAATTCTGATGTCTATCAAACGTTACGTCGGGAATCTTCAAAGCTATGGCAAGAAGGTTGGGTGTATGTATATCAATTGTTGGACGAATAAAGAGGCAAGCGGACTGCCCCCCATGCCACCCACCATTTCTGTTTGCATTCCGGTATACGGTACGGAGGGGAGCCTGCTGGACTGCCTCCACAGTGTGGCGGCTCAGCAGGGGTTGGAGGCTGCGGGGCTGGAAATCATCGTGGTGGATGATGCAAGCCCTGTCACCGACCAGCAGCTTTGTTCTTCCGCCCAGATTGTCTCCCAGTTCCAGCAGGAAAGCCCCTGGCCGGTAGTGTTCCTTCGTCATGAGGAAAACCGCGGCCTGGTGGAAGCCCGCCGCACCGCCGTTCAAGCCGCCACCGGTGAGTTCATCTTTTGTCTGGACAGCGATGACACCCTGCCGCCCACCGCCCTTGCCACCCTGTACCGTCATGCGGTGGCAGAGGATGCGGACATTGTGCACGGGCGGGCGCAGGTGGTGGTGGCCCAGGAGGGCTGCCAGCTGGAGGGAGCCGCCCTGGAAACGGTGCTGACCCGGCTGCAGGAAAAGGTTGATCGGGTTTTTATTGGGCGGCTGGAAGGGGCTGCCATTTTACAGAACAAGCTGGTGGAAGACCGGCATAATAGTTTTTTGTGGGGCAAGCTGATTCGGCGGGAGCTGTATCTCCAGGCGCTGGAGCTGATTCCTGAAATGTATTGTACCATGGCGGAGGACGTGGTGCAGTATCTGCTGATTGCCCACGGTGCCCGCCGCTATGTTGGCATCAGTGACATCGTCTATCACTATTCTGTCAACACGGGCATTTCCTCCCACACAGAAATCACCACTTTGGAGCGCTGGGAACAGGTGTGCTCCACCGCCTCCGTGTTCACGGTGCTTTTTGCCTGCCTGGAGGAGCTGGACCCGCCCTTTACGGAATCCCAGCTGGCCGCCATCAGGAAGCTGTGCCGCTTCTACGTGGCCAACAACCTGCAGCAGCTGCGCCATGTCGTGACACCAGAACTCCAGTCGGCGGCCCGCCAGCTTTTGGGTGAGTACTGGGGAGAGGGATTGGTAACGCGGATGGAGGAAGCAATGGAGCGGGACAGGTTGCCGTCAGCATCAAATCCTTCCTAGACGTGCAATCGTTTTGTATTGTATAATTGTGGCATGAGTGGTAATAGAAAGCAGCTTTTTGTGGTCAGTGCATTGTTCGGTTTGCTGTGCCTTGTTTCAGCCTGCAGCCTTTTGTCTAGCAGTGGAGGTTTGGGCGGATTGTTTGCCACGCAATCCGAGGCACAGTGGAATGGCAGAGCGGAGAACTGGAACTATGACGGCACGGAGGTTCAGTACGAGGTCCCCAAGGACGTTCGTACCCTGAGCATTGCAACCAGCGAGGCAGTGGATATCTTCATGGTAAAGATGAACACAAGCTCTACTGTCATCCCCAAGCTTTCTACCCGCTACCTTGTTTCTGCCAGCGGGGCTTCTGCTGCGGGACGTGGTGCAGAATCCCTTGAATCGAATTCCTTCGCACAAAGTGTTGTTGGAATGGACTTGTTGGAAAACGTTTCCGGCATCAGTGCTTCCGGCATTATCCGCAAGGAGTACATCCCGGCTCGTGACTTTGTTCCACCGCTTCCTGGCAGAGGTGGAGCCAGCCGTTCCGTCTCTGATGACCTGCCTGCTGTGATGGCAGAACCCATGAAGTCGGTTACATCGACAAACCTTGCTGTTGGTGAGACCAAGAGGTTGTGGGTAGATTTGCCCAAGGCTGGAGTTGGCTCATACGAGTCCAAGTTTGTTGGAACAATCTGGTACACCAAGCGTCCGGCCACACTGAGGGCAGTCGGTGAGCATTGCTACATCTGGGTGGTGGACAGCTACTTTGGCACAACGGCTTCCGGCAGTACAATCAATGCTGACCAGGTTCAGGGACTTGCTACTCAGTTTGACTCGATGTACCGGTCCATTCGAGAGGTTTTTGGCAACGAGTCGGACAAGATGATAGCTACAAATGATTTGGTAGATATATCTTCTGCCAGTGACACCGGAACAAAGGTGAATATTGTTGTCTACGACATTGAGGGGGATTACCAGGCTGACCAACAGGGCGGAACCATGGGATATTTCTGGGCAAAGGATTATTACACTGAAGTGTATTCCACTAAAAGTGATGCCACGGGGCTTTCCAACTGCGGCAAGTACTTTTACGTGGACTCCTATTTTTTGAATGAGGCTCCCAAGATGCTGTATTCTACCTTAGCCCACGAATTCCAGCACATGATCAACTTTGGCCAAAAAACTATGCGGTCCATGGAGACTGCTCAAACAGCGTCCCAGGTGCTTGCATCCCAAACTTGGTCCAACGAAATGATGTCCATGGTGTGCGAGGACATGGTTCAGGATTTCTTGGGTGTGGAGGACAAAGATTCTCCTATTGCTCGGTTGCCGTTGCTCTGCCAATACTATTATCTTTCCGGCATCACCGACTGGCTGAGCGGCGATTCTGTAATGTTTTCCTATGCCGGAGCCTATGCCTTTGGTGCCTACCTGGCCCGCAATTACGGCGGAAGGGCTCTTATCGAGCAGATTGCTACTAACCAGTATGTTGACCAGGAGGCTATAACCCGAGCCTTGAAATCCATCGGGAAGAACGAGACGTTTGAGACTGTGTTCCGTAAATATGCCCAGGCACTGGTGCTGGACAATGCTCCTTCCGCAGTGAATGCACCCAGCTTTAATAAGACTGAGACAGGAATAGAGGGAACTATGCCGGCTATCGATATATTCAATGTACAGTCTCATGATGAACTGGGGCGGACTCAAAAAGTACGCCCAGGCTTGATGAAGACTGATGCCGATAGCCGGGTAGACCTGCGGCCCTATGGATTTACCCTTCATGGAGTTGGATATACGGAATCTGCCAGTACGATTAACCTCACCTTCAGCAGTCCGGTGAATGATGCGGAGAAGGTCTATATATTGGTGCAGCCCCATAGTGAAGAGAGGCGGAAATGAAAAGAATAGTAGGTATATTGATGTTGATGTTTGTTCTTATCCTCCCGAGTTTTGCCTTGGGCGGAAGGGATAAGGTGGAGTCTGCACAGTTGCTGCCGGTGACGGTGGTGGGTCAAATCGGGGTGTATGGCAATGAGCCTAATACCTGGCTTGGCTTTGTGGATCAGAAGGGGGTGGAATACGCCCTTGACGCTACCGCCGATATGCTACAGGAGCTCCGTGATATGCAGGGAATTATCCTAGAGCTTACCGGGGAGCTGGAGGCTATTCCAGAGGGGCAGCCAGTGGGATTCCAAGCCCTGTCTGGCGGCACCCTCCATGTACAGGAATTTAAGCCTCATCCTTCAGAGTCTTGATATTGTTCTTGAAGGCTCCTGCGGGTCAGGCTTTCTGCATCCTTCAGCATGGCTGTCGGCACGCCATAGGCTTTTTCTAGGGCGTCAGGCACCAATACCTCCTGGGGTGTGCCAAAATCCATGTCCCGGTTGGGGTAGAACAACAGCACCTTGTGGGGGTACATCCTGCTGAGCTCCAGCTCGTGCATGGAAATATACACTGTTATGCCAAAGTCTTCGCAATACTTTCTGATATAGTCCAGAATCCTGTGCTTCTGCTTGTTTTCCACGGCAAAAAGGGGTTCATCCATAAAGATGCTTTTGCTGCCGTAGAGCAGGGAAAAGCCCAGAATCACCCGCTGCATCTGTCCCTTTGAAAGTGTGCTCAGGGGCTTTTCTTCCAGTTCATCCAGCTCCAGCAACCATTTCACCTGCTCCAGCAGATCCTTGTGGTCTGTTGACTCCAAGGCTACCGGTCGGCAGCATCCCTGGAAACAGCCGTTTGTGTACACCTGCTGCACCAGCTGGGCCACCGTATCCTTCGTGTCAAACTCCATATTCTGGTAGATGAAGGATGCCAGCTGGCTGCGCTCCTCTTCTGTCAGTTCCAGTGTGTTCCGGCCCAGCAAATAGACGGTTCCCTGTTGGGGCAGGATTCGTCCCGCCGCCAGCAGCATGAAGGTGGACTTGCCGGAGGCGTTGGGGCCCACCAGGCTCACAAAGCCACCGGGCAACACCGCTGTAAAATTCTGGAAGATGGGTCTTGTCTCCGCTTTCTCTTCTGCTGGCGGGTAGGCAAAACTTATATTATCGAACTGAATGAAGGTGTCATCAAACCGAGCTGCAGCCAGCTTATTTTCCTGTGCCATGGTTTCTCCTTTACACGTGTCTTAGGCTAGTACCTGATGCTGCCAATGTCTAGGGAGACAAAGGGCATTATTTTGTGGTGAGTGGTTCCTGCTCCCGCCCGCACCATTATGCTGAAGG
The DNA here is from genome assembly GCA_946061495.1 of uncultured Spirochaetales bacterium. GTDB lineage: Bacteria > Spirochaetota > Spirochaetia > Treponematales > Treponemataceae > Treponema_F. The sequence continues at coordinate 6,198 of CAMGSV010000019.1, forward strand.
TATCATTTATTCGCAAACCAGTACCAAAGGAGGCGTTCCAGTTGATGCCCTCAGTGGAAAAGTCCTGGTGACCCATGGCGATGATTCCCGCTGTACTGGTCATGTTAAAGAAAATTTGTCCTCCCAGTAGGGTGATGCTTTGCCAGGGCTGGAATTGGAGCACCAGCTGGGCCGCAAATTTGTGGGTGCCGTACTCCTGCTTGCCAGAAATGTTGGGAAAGAACATTCGGTCTCCCAAGGCTACTCCAAAGAAGGGAATCAGATTCGGTATCTTTTCCAGCTGCAAGGAAGGGTCAGAGGCAGCCACGGTGTTGACAATCAGGCTGAATTTGGGGGCAAAAGGAATAGCTGCGGTAAAGTCCACCTTGGTCATGGAGAAGGCGATGGGGCTCTGGACTCCGTTGATAGGAAAAACACCGGTGGTGTCCAGCTGTACGTAGAAGCCTCTGCTGGGAAAGGTTGGGGAATCAAAGGTGTTGAAGGTGTAGCGGATGTTCAGGGGCACAGCTACCTTTGCCGAGGTGTCTGGATACAGCAGCCTTTGGGCATCGAGCTCTGGGGTTGAGATTTCGTCGCTGTCTATCCAGTAGACGGCACCTCCTGCCTGGAGCCGGTGTATATCGTTGAACCGTATTCCCCAGAGGAAGTCTATGTTGGCAGAGGCCATCTTGTTGGCCACAATCTTTCTGGAGGAAAAGCCCGACGTGATGAATTCTTGGTTCAACGTGGCCGCCGCCGCCATCTGAAGATAGGCATGGGGCCCCAGGGGCTGCATGTACAGCAGGGCGGCGCCAAAATCATTGATCATAGTGGTTTTCAAAGACATGACGGAGCCTGTTCCCGTGAGGCCCCGGAACTGAATGTCCAGTGACAAGGCAAGCTTTGCGATGGAGTCGTCGGTGAGGGTGCCGTCAAAGGTAATGTTGGGCATGATGACCCAGTTTTCTCGCTCCACCTGCTGGAGCCTCAGCTCCAGTACCGCCTCCACTGGGCGTACGTCCACCCGTGGAATCACCAGGGTGTAGTTTCCCGTAGCGTACACCGAATCCACCAGCAGACGCAGGTTCTTTTCTGTCAGGGAACGTCCCTGGATTTTGGAAAAAAGCTCTTGGATATATTCCTGGTCAGACTCCACCGCACCGTAGACGAGGATTCTTTGGGGTACAAGGTAGGTGAGGCTTTTATAGATGCCTTCTCGTTCCTGTAGCTGTGCTTCCTGAGGAGTAAAGGTAAAGCCATTTTGGGTGGCATTCGTTTTACTTTGGGTTGAGATGCTTTTCTGGGCTCCACTGGAGCGAGTCACGGTGGAGGAGTCTAGAATGTTTGTTACAGGAGCCATTGGCTCGGGAAAGATGAGCTGCTTGATGTGTTGCAAGGCTTGCCGATATTTTTCCTTGTCCTTGGCACTTTTCTCGTAGATTTCCGTTGCCTTGGGAAAGGCCAGCATGTCATATTCCCAAACATCGGGGGTGATAATCAGGTTTGCCAGCTCCCGTTGGTTGGCATTGCCAGCGCGGGTGGCAATCAGAACCACTTGTCGAATCGTGTTCAGAGGATTGGTGGCAAAGGAATTTCGGTCATCGACCATGGGATCGTCCAAGGAGACGGCAATCACAATGTCATAGCCCATGTCCTTTGCCTGCTGGATGGGTAGATTGTTCAGCACAAGGCCATCAACATAGAGTTCGTTGTCGATGGGAAAGGGCTGAAACACAGCGGGGATGCTCATGCTGCTGCGGATAGCCTCTGCCACATCCCCGCTTTCCAGAAGTTCCAGTTCTCCTGTCAGCAGGTTCACCGTTGTGGCTCGAAAGGGGATAGGGAGGCTGTCAAAGTCGATGTAGGAGGGAATCTTCACCGATATGTCCTTGAACAACAGATAGGCATTCTGGCCTGTGGAGATACCACCTCCAAATTCCACGGAAAAATTGGTGCCCAGCTTTAGTGCAATGGGGGATGATTCGGTGCTTCTTCCTTCCAGCAGGGACTCCAAGGGGGAGCGGGGCTTATCTGAAAAAATTTTTGGCCAGGGTACGTTGGTCACAGTGTCACGAATTTCTGCAGGGGTGTAGCCGATGCTGTACAGGCCCCCGATGATGGCTCCCGCACTGTTGCCGATAATCATATCGATAGGGATTCCCAGCTCGTCGATTACCTCCAGTACGGGAATGATGCCAAAGCCCTTGGCTCCACCGCCACCAAGCACTAGTGCCACCGAGGGACGCTCTTTTGTGGTGTCTTCTTGGATTTCCTGGGAAAAAACCTGGGAGCAGAGGGTATGTGTTATCAAAAGAATGAAAAGCAATGGTTTCCGAAAGAAAGGGGATGGTGATTTCATATTACATATAGTAATACTTGAAAAGTAGGATTTGTGCAAACAAAGCGAATGAATGTTAGCCTTTTTTCAAATTGTAGAATTAAATTCGTTTTATTATAGATAAAAAAATATTGTAAGCTCCTTTTTTCCCTTGAAAAAATTGCATCGACAGTGTATTCTAATAGTTAGCTAATTTGGTAGAAATTTCATTAAGGAGGCTATATGTCCAGAGAAAAGCACTCTATGGACGGAAATCAGGCCGCATCCCACGTTGCGTACGCATTTACCGAGGTTGCCGGTATTTACCCGATCACTCCGTCATCACCCATGGCTGACTTTGTTGACCAGTGGTCAGCAAACGGCTTGAAGAACATCTACGGAACCGAGACAAAGGTTGTGGAGATGCAGTCAGAGGCAGGTGCCGCCGGAACGGTTCACGGTTCATTGGCTGCCGGTGCCATGACCACCACCTTCACCGCATCTCAGGGTCTGTTGCTGATGATTCCGAACATGTACAAGATTGCCGGAGAGCAGCTGCCGGGTGTGTTCCATGTGTCCGCCCGTACCGTTGCCACCCAGGCCCTCAGCATTTTTGGTGATCATTCTGACATATATGCCTGTCGCCAGACTGGTTTTGCCATGTTGGCAGAGACCAATGCCCAGGAAATCATGGACTTGGCTCCCGTTGCCCACCTGGCAGCCCTGGAGGGACGCGTTCCCTTCTTGAACTTCTTTGACGGCTTCCGCACCTCCCACGAGATTCAGAAGATTGAGACCTGGGACTATGCCGACCTGAAGGAGATGATGAACATGGATGCCCTGAAGGCATTCCGTGACAACTCCCTGAACCCCAATCATCCCGTCATGCGGGGCTCCCACGAGAACGGAGACATCTTCTTCCAACATCGTGAGGCCTGCAACCCTGTGTACAACGCCCTGCCAGAGGTGGTGCGCAAGTACATGGCCAAGATCAACGTGAAGCTGGGAACAAACTACGACTTGTTCAACTACTATGGTGCAGAAGATGCCGACCGTGTCATCGTAGCCATGGGCTCCATCTGTGACGTTGCCGAGGAGGTCATCGACTACCTGAACGCCCGTGGAGAGAAGGTTGGTCTGATCAAGGTTCGCCTCTATCGTCCTTGGGTTTCCGAGGCATTCCTGAAGGTGCTGCCCAAGACCGTGAAGAAGCTTGCTGTTCTGGACCGCACCAAGGAGCCCGGTTCTCTGGGCGAGCCCCTGTTCCTGGACGTTGCCACTACCCTGTGGGAGGCAAAGCGCAACGACATCGTTCTGGTGGGCGGCCGCTACGGCTTGAGCTCCAAGGACACTCCTCCTTCCAGCGTCTTCGCTGTGTACAAGGAGCTGGAGAAGGATGCTCCCAAGCCTCGCTTTACCGTGGGCATCGTGGACGACGTTACCAACCTCAGCCTGCCTGAGATTAAGCCTGCTCCCATCACCGCCGCCGAGGGAACCGTGGAATGCAAGTTCTGGGGAATCGGTGGAGACGGAACCGTTGGTGCCAACAAGGACTCCACAAAGATTATCGGAGACTACACCGACAAGTACATCCAGGCCTACTTCCAGTACGACTCCAAGAAGACCGGGGGTATCACCATTTCCCACCTGCGCTTTGGGGACAAGCCCATCCGCAGCGCCTACTACGTCAGCCAGGCTGACCTGGTGGCCTGTCACAACCAGTCCTACATCATCAAGGGCTACAAGATGGTGCAGGATGTGAAGCCCGGCGGAAAGTTCCTGATCAACTGCCAGTGGTCCGACGAGGAGCTGGGGCAGCACCTCCATGCGGATGCCAAGCAGTACATCGCAAAGAACAACATCAAGGTGTACACCGTTGATGCCGTGAAGATTGCCACCGAGATTGGTCTGGGCAAGCGCACCAGCACCGTGCTCCAGTCCGCATTCTTCAAGCTGGCCAACGTGCTGCCCGTTGACGAGGCCCTGAGCCACATGAAGGAGAAGGTCGTTGCCAAGTTCTCCCGCAAGGGTCAGAATGTGGTGGACATGAACTGCCAGGCCATCGACGCTGGATGCAACGCCATCCACGAGGTTGTGGTTCCTGCCGACTGGGCAAATGCCGTTGACAAGAGCGAGAAGAAGGTGCTGAAGGGTGAGCCCAAGACCATCAAGATGGTTGAGAGCATCATGAACACGGTGAACCTGATGGACGGCGACAACCTGCCTGTTTCTGCCTTCGTGGACTACGCAAACGGCCAGTTCGAGCTGGGTGCTTCCGCCTACGAGAAGCGCGGAACTGCGGTGACTGTTCCCCACTGGACTGCCGAGAAGTGTATCCAGTGTAACAACTGTGCATTTGTTTGTTCACACGCCACAATCCGTCCCTTCCTGCTGAGCGACGAGGAAGTGAAGGCTGGTCCTGCAAACCTGGAGACCATGGATCTGAAGCCCAAGGCTGGAAAGTACAAGTATACCCTTAGCATTTCCGCCCTGGATTGTACTGGATGTGCCGAGTGTGTCACCGTTTGTCCCACCGATGCCATCGAGATGGTGCCCCAGGCCCAGGAGCTGCCACTGCAGCCCGTTTGGGACTACCTGGTGGCCAACGTCAGCAAGAAGGACGACGCTGGTATCAACGAGCTGACTCCCAAGGGATCCCAGTTCGTGCAGCCGCTGCTGGAGTTCTCCGGTGCTTGCGCCGGTTGTGCCGAGACCGCCTACTCTCGTCTGGCCACGCAGCTCTTCGGCGAGCAGATGTACATCGCCAACGCCACCGGTTGTTCCTCCATCTGGGGTGGTCCCGCCGCAACCTGTCCCTACACCATCAACAAGGACAGCAAGAAGGGACCCGCATGGTCCAACTCCCTGTTCGAGGATAACGCCGAGTATGGTCTTGGTATCCACCTGGCCCAAAAGTACATCCGTGACGGTCTCATTGGCAAGCTGGAGGCTCTGGCCGCCGGCTCCGAGGCTTCCGCCTCCCTCAAGGATGCCATCGCCAAGTTCATGGAGACAAAGGACAATACCCGTGCAAACGTGGCTCCCACCGCTGCGCTGATTGCAGAGCTGGAGAAGTGCGGATGTGCCACCGCCAAGGAAATCCTTGACAGCAAGGACTACCTGGGCAAGAAGTCCACCTGGATTATGGGTGGTGACGGCTGGGCCTACGACATTGGATTCGGCGGTCTGGACCACGTCATCGCTTCCGGCGAGGATGTGAACATTCTGGTGTTCGATACCGAGATGTACTCCAACACTGGTGGACAGGCCTCCAAGGCCTCCAACATCGGTGAAATCTGCCAGTTTGCCGCATCAGGTAAGGCTGTGGGCAAGAAGTCTTTGGCTGACATCGCCATGAGCTACGGCTACGTCTATGTGGCACAGATTGGTCTCGGTGCAAATCCTGCCCAGACCATGAAGGTTCTGGTGGAGGCCGAGGAGTATCAGGGGCCCTCTGTCATCATCGCCTACGCACCCTGTGAGATTCACGGAATCTCCGGTGGTATGCGCCACTGTCAGGACACGCTGAAGAACGCTGTGAAGTCCGGCTACTGGAACCTGTTTAGCTTCAATCCTGCCTTGAAGGCCGAGGGAAAGAATCCCTTCACCCTTACCTCCAAGCCCGGCGATGGAAGCTATCAGGAGTTCCTGTCCAACGAGACCCGCTACTCCGCCCTCACCCGCAAGTTCCCTGAGCGTGCGGAGGCTCTGTTCAAGAAGAGCGAGGAAGTGGCCAAGGCTCGCTACCAGCACCTGGAGCGCTTGATTGAGCTGTACAAATAAGTGACTGGCTGTTCCTCGGGGAAACTGTGGGAACAGTTTCAGGAGGCTGGAGCTTCCAGTGGAGGAGCACCAGCCCTTGGAAGGCCGGTGTCATCATTCGTGGTGGCATCGGCTTTTTTACTTGGTTCGTGGATATAGCGTATATCGAGATGCTGTAGTATACTAAGATTTATGGATGGTGTGGAAATGTTTCAGTTTTTGCCGGAGGTGGGAATATGAGTTATGAGGCTGTCATGGAGCAAATAAAATTGGTTCCAGAAGAATATCTCGGTGAGGTTTCTGAGCTGATTCGTTTTGTACTGTATCGACACCAGAATGAAAGAACTGAAAACAACGATAATGGTAGTCTAGGCAAATTCTTTGGTAGGATGAATTTAGGTGATGGTCTTGCTATCCAGAAGGAAATCCGTGGTGAATGGGATTGATTACATAGCGGACACAAATGCAGTCATCTATTTGCTCGCTGGAAACGTTTGTATGGAGTCGTTTAAGGACTCCTCGATTGCCTTGTCCGTTATCAATGAGATGGAACTGCTGTCGTTTCCTCGTATTACAGAGCAGGAGCGTTGTGTAATCAAGGAGTTGCTGTCAAATTGTACAATCTTTCCCTTGGACAATGAGGTAAAGAATCGGGCGATTTGCTTGAGGTGTGGTTTTGGAATGAAGCTGCCTGATGCAATTGTTGCTGCTACGGCTTTGGTCAAGCATCTTCCGCTCATTACAGCAGACAAAGGGTTTGCGAGCTACCTGATTTGGAATTATATTTATTGAAACCGTAAAGGAATACGTTGATAGAGAGAAGGTGTGGAAATGTTTCAGTTTTTGCAGGATGAGGGGGTTTCTCCCCAGATAATTCAAGGGATAAAGGATTTTCGGGCAGCCAACAAGCTGGACGAGGGAGCGGAGCGGATTCCTGTGCCTCGCTACAAGTATTATGGGCCGAGAATTTGGGAGCAGGCGGCCGCCGCCCTGTTGTGCGGACAGAATGTGCTGCTGGTGGGTCAGAAGGCTACTGGAAAGAATGTGCTGGCGGAAAATCTGGCGGCGGTGTTTGGGCGGCCCATTTGGGATATTTCCTGCCACGTGAATACTGATGCAGACTCTCTGATTGGAACGGACACCTTCCGCAACGGTCAGGTTCAGTTCCGGCCAGGGCCGGTGTACCAGTGCGCTTCTGCTGGTGGATTTGGTGTGCTGGACGAAATCAACATGGCAAAAAATGAGGCCCTGGCGGTGCTTCATGCCCTGCTGGATTTCCGTCGTGTCATCGATATGCCGGGCTACCAGCGTCTTTCCATGCATCCTGCCACTCGCTTTATCGCCACTATGAATCAGGGCTACGCTGGAACACGTGACTTGAACGAGGCACTGGCTTCCCGCTTTGTCGTCATCATGATGCCGGAAATCTCTTCCGACGGGCTGATTCGACTGATTCGCACTGAATTTCCCCAGCTGAAGGCAAGCTTTGCTACGGACTTGGCTCGCATCTTCATGGACATCCAAAAAAAGACTGTCAGCTCAGAGATTTCTGGTCGTCTGCTGGATTTGCGTGGAATGCTGGATGCGGTGGCCTTGATGGAAAAGGGAATCGAGCCATGGACGGCCCTTGATATGGGTATCACCAACAAGTCCCCTGATGAATTCGAGCGCTCCTTGCTGCAGGACATCATCCGAGGCCGTCTGCCCCAAGGTCTGGATTCAGCCACCCTCTTCGAGCCGAGTGCTGGTGGGGATGGAGCTGACTCCCGGAAGGGCTGAGGGGGACACGGATGAACGCCTCTCCCACCCAACAGCGAAAAGCCAAGAACATAATCTGGACTGCCGCAGAAAACTACCAGGTGACACCGCACTTCATGTCCTTTGACCACCAGGGGCAGGCCAACTTTTTCTTGAACCTGGTTATCGGGCTGGTGTACAAGTGGCTGGACTGGGAAAAACTGGAGGCTTTCTTTGGGTGCTTTGAGGGAACAGCGCTGGAATCCACTTATGACGGCTTGCTGTGGTTGGCTCTGGAGCAGGTGGTGTATGAGAAGGAGCTTCCCCAGCGTCCCGTTCTGGAGGAGCTGCGACGGGAACACAGCCACAACATGATGAACATGGCCGCCTGGCTGGTGGAAAACAATCGGCTGGTGCAATATCAGGTGGCGTGGTGCCAGGTAAACCTGGGGAAAAAGCCCTTTCTGATGCCTTGGGATCGTCGTATGCTGGAGGAGCTGCGGTTCAAAGGCGACTGGGACACAGACAGGATTATCCAGGAGTTCCGGCGGATTGTCAGGCAGTATTTCAAGGTGAGTCTCACTGCTGTACAGAAAACCAGCGGCAAGAGAAAGCACTCCCTGCTGCAGATGCTGTTTCTCAAGCGTCGTCGTGTGCCGGCCCGTATGTTCCGTGCCAAGGATGTGCTTGATGACGATGAAGCAAGAAAAAGCGGGAGTGCTGGCAGTTCCTGGACGGGCGGTTCCCGACGAATCGATGAGGAGACCTGGGAGGTGCTGGAAAAACGGTACGGACCCCAGGTTTTTGCCAAGGAAGAGGTTCTGCGGCTGGAAAAGGAGCTGTGTACGGAAGTGCACCGGAATTGCCATCTGTACTTTGCCGGTGCGAAGGGGGATGAGGAGCGTTATCAGCTGAATCGGCAGCATTACCAGACTAATAGAACCTCCTACGACAACACCATCATCCGGCTGCGGGACCAGCTGAAAAATTACCTGACAGTGATGGTGCCGTTGGACAAGGTGCGTTCCTCCAGCGGCAAGCTGAATTGCAGGAAGGTGTGGCGGTGCCAGTACTTGAATGACCATCGGATTTTTTACAAGGTGACGGAGCAGCCGGAGCCTGTGTTTTCCGTGGACATTTTGATGGACGCATCCCGCTCCCAGTCGGGACGGCAGGAGGTGCTGGCTGCCCAGGGCTACATCATCGCCGAAAGTCTGACCCAATGTGGTGTACCGGTGCAGGTGCATTCCTTCAACAGCTTCCGAAGCCATACCGTCTTGCACCGTCTGAGAAGCTACAACCAGCGGAACAACGACTCCATCTTTGGCTTCCAGTCCGAGGGCTGGAATCGGGACGGCCTTGCAATCCGCCTGGTGGGTCGCATGATGGAGTCTACCCCCCACGAGAAGAAGCTGCTGGTGGTGCTGACGGATGCGGATCCCAACGATGAGTGTGCCATCTCCCTGTACCAAGAGTATTCCGGTCTGGACGGAATCCACGACGTGACGGAGGAGGTGCAGGCGCTGAAGCGGAAGGGAATCCGGGTGGTGGCAGTGTTCATGGGGCTGGACTACAACCTGCAGGCCGCCCGCAGCATCTACGAGGATAACTTTGTGCGGATAACCCATCCCACCCAGCTGGCAGAAGCTGTAGGCGCCATCATCCGCCGCCAACTGCGGGACTGGTAGGTGTGTAGAAGAGTCCAGCACTATTTCTCGTGCCAGCCCTCTGAGCGGTATTTCTCTGATTCGTCAGTCAAGCTTGATCTTCACCACAGCCTTTTCGATGGCGGAGGGAGTTGTACCGTCTCCGTGGATGGCGGGACGGTGGGCATCCTCCTGAAAGACAATGGTCATCTGGCCTGGCACCATGAGGACGGTCTGGAAGCTGTCTCCCGGCTCGGAGTCCACCTGCTGGTAGTCGGTGGTGGCATTGTAGTCATCCACGGGGTGGGTGCGGTTTGCTGGGGTTACGTCCATCTGCTCCTGTCCCGCCAGCACCATCTGGATGTCTAGGTAGTGGTGGTGGATTTCCCAGCGGGCCTCCTGCCGACTCTTGGAGGTGAAGCTGGAACGATTGATGTAAATATCGTCGCCATCAATATCAGTTCGTCCCTGGGGCAGCTCCATCAGATTGTGGGAATTGAGCCACTGAAAGGCCCGCTCCAGCTTGGGCGAGATGGCGGCGTACCGCTGGCAATGCTCGAATGTTGTGACAATCATGGGTGTCCTCCTGGGCTGAGTATACCACGACAGGGGGCTTTAATCCAGCGGAAAGGTTTTGCTGGGGCGAAAGCGAGCTGTCCCATTCATACAAAATTGCAATTGAATTGCAGATTTGTATTGATTTTGCTGGTGGAATTGAGGCAGGCTCGCCTCTTCCGCTTTCATACTTGTCAAATTCTTCGGGAATTATTACATTATTAGATAGAAAATCTTCAATCTTTTAGTAATCATACAGGAGAAACTTATGGCAACCTACCAGTTCCAGACGGAAGTGAACCAGCTTCTGACCCTCATCATCCATTCCTTGTACTCCAACAAGGACATCTTCCTGCGGGAGATTGTGTCCAACGCCTCCGACGCCTTGGACAAGCTCAAGTACCTGACCCTTTCCGACGATGCCTACAAGGGCGTTGTCTTTGATCCTCGCATTGACATCAGCTTTGAGGAGGATGCCGGGGTGCTGGTGGTGCGCGACACGGGAATCGGCATGGATGGCGACGAGCTCACCACCAACCTGGGAACCATTGCCCGTTCCGGCACCAAGGCCTTCCTGGAGCGTCTTACCTCCGATGCAAAGAAGGATTCCGCCCTCATCGGTCAGTTCGGTGTGGGATTTTATTCCGCCTTTATGGCCGCCTCCCGCATTGACGTGTACACCCGCAAGGCTGCCACCGACACCCTCTTCCACTGGTCCAGCGACGGCACCAGCTCCTACGAGATGGAGGGCGTGGCCCTGGACAGCGAGGAAGCCAAGAAATATCAGTTTGACGGGGCGGGAGCCCACGGTACGGCTATTGTTATGACGCTGAACGACGAGAGCAAGGAGTACGCCAGCCGCTGGAAGGTGGAGGAGCTGGTAAAGCGCTACAGCGACCACATCGCCTTCCCCATCTACCTGCACTACACCCAGAACCAGTATGACGACAAGGGCAAGGTTACTGGCAGCGAGGACAAGGTGGACCAAATCAACTCTGCCAGCGCCCTGTGGAAGCGGCCCAAGTCCAAGCTCACCGCCGAGGACTACAACGATTTCTACAAGACCTTTTCCCACGACGGCACAGCACCGCTGATGTATGTCCACACCCACGCCGAGGGAACCCAGGAGTACACCACCCTGTTCTACGTGCCGGAGCAGGCTCCCTTCGACATGTACCACGCCGACTACAAGAGCGGACTCAAGCTCTATGTAAAGCGGGTGTTCATCACCGACGATGACCGGGAGCTTTTGCCCGCCTACCTGCGCTTTGTGCGGGGCATCATCGACAGCGAGGACCTGCCGCTGAACGTGAGCCGTGAGATTCTGCAGCAGAACCGCATCCTTGAGTCCATCAAGTCCCAGTCCGTGAAGAAGCTGTTGGGCGAGTTCAAGAAGCTGGGCATCGCAGGGGACAAGGCCCGGCTGGCTGCCAAGGAGGCCGGAGGCGTGGACAAGCTGGGGGAGGAGGACAAGAAGGCTCTGGACAAGTGGAACCAGTTTGTGTCCCAGTTCAACCGCCCCATGAAGGAGGGGCTCTTCTCCGACTTCACCAACAAGGACGAGATTGCAGAGATTGTCCGCTTCAAGTCCACCGCCCCAGAAGGCACCGACGATGCTGAGGGGAACGCCAACTGGACCAGCTTTGCCGACTACGTGCAGCGGATGAAGGCCGACCAGAAGGCCATCTACTACATCACTGGCACCGACGAGAAGACCCTCCGTGCCTCTCCTTTGCTGGAGGCCTACAAGAAGAAGGGCTTTGAGGTGCTGATTCTGGATGACGACATTGACGACCTGGTGATTCCCGCCCTGGGCAAGTACAAGGACTACGAGCTCAAGTCCGTGAACCGGGCCGGAAGCGACGACGAGCTGGGTGTGGACAAGGCCGAGGCGGAGAAGAAGGAGCAGGAATTCAAGCCGGTGGTGGAAAGAATCAAGAACGCCCTGGGTGAGCGGGTAAAGGACGTGCATCTTTCCAAGCGGCTTTCCGATTCACCCTCCTGCATTGTGGTGGATGAGGACGACCCCTCCTTCCAGATGGAGCGGATGATGAAGGCCATGGGACGCTCAGACTTTGGGGAGGTGAAGCCCATCCTGGAGGTGAATGCGGACCATCCCATTGTGGCCTCCCTGAAGGACTGCGAGGATGCCGCCTATGTGGAGGACTTGTCCAATGTGCTGCTGGACCAGGCACTGCTGGTGGACGGCACTGAGCTCAAAAACCCCGCCGACTTTGTGAAGCGGCTGAACCGGCTCATCAAAAGATAAACTGCTGCCAGTCACTGTCAAGCTTGTTTTGTAAAGAAGGCTGCCTTGGAAACCCTCCAGGGCAGTTTTTTTATTCCGGGTGAAGGGCGGAGCTAGAACCTGCCGGAAAGCACGGCCTCCCGCAGCTCCCTCGCAAAAACACTCCACCTGCCAGGGAGCGGGAATAGGATTTATTCACTAAATCTGTTATAATTAAAAAGGAAAGGGGGTATTCCATGTCATACGAAATGATAGCGGAGAGACTGCGGGATGTACCAGAAACAGCACTCGTAGAGATTTGGCATTATATAGAGTTCATTTGCAGCAAATATTCCGTCCCCACCGACTCTTGTAAGAAAGATACCTCCTTCATCGATGCCATGGGGGGCCTGCTTTCCCATGATGAAGCGGAGGAATTGAGGCAAAATCGTCACCTGAAATTTCAGGAAATTGATGTATGAAGTATTTTTTGGACACAAATATCATCATTGATTTGATGGATAACAAACCATGGGATTTTGGTTACAAATAATGCACGGCATCTGTCTCGCATTCAAGATATTATACTGGAAGTCTGGCAATAAGCCCTCCTCCACACACTGCTCCTTGTGCGGAGCTAGAACCTGCCGGAAAGCACGGCCTCCCGCAGGCACTTGTTCATACGGGTTTGGTAGCCCTTGCCAGTAGCCCGCATCATGGCCAGAATGTCCGCATCAATATTAAAGGAAATCAGGACTTTTTTGGGGGTTATGTCGAAGTACTCCTTGTGGTAGGGGACAAACTCCTGCAGCTCCTCCTGGGTGAACTGGGGCGAATCCTCGTCATATACAATGGGAACCTGTTCGATTTGGGCAATGCGTTCAGCCGTTAATTTTTTTGACGTAATCATAATACACCTCCTTCAGGTCATTGTCAGCCCGTTGGGCGGAAATAATTCTAGTACGCTGGCGCTCAGTGAAGGTTGTCACAAGAACCAGCAGGCCATTGATGCATCCCACTCCGTTGAATCGATCCTCTTCTACAGAATGAGACTTGTCATAACGGACCAGAAAATAAGGGTCGTCAAATACATCTATTATTTCTTCAAAGCTAATGCCATGCTTCCTTTTGTTCGCCTCATTTTTTTCTGAGTCCCATTCAAACCGGCCATCATCACTGACTACTGTTGTTCCCATGCTGATTCCTAATTATAGCATATATCTAAAAACATATACTGTCAAATAGATATATCAGGATGACTTGGTTTGAGGATGATGACATATTGATTGGGGCTGTGGCAATTGCCCACCATGGGATTTTGGTTACAAATAATGCACGGCATCTGTCTCGCATTCAAGATATTATACTGGAAGTCTGGCAATAAGCTCCCCGCAAAAAACGCCCCGCCTGCCAGGGAGGCTGGCGGGCGGGGCAAGAAGGATTCTCATAGGGTTAGCGCGGCTGCCTAACCAACAGGTGTGATTTTTTTATTTCCAAGCTACGGCAAATGAGTTATTCTTATATTCATCATAACTCATCAAAGCATGGGGATAGAGATAGTAGGTGGTGCCTTCCGAAAGATCACTGAGAGGATTGTTAAACTGAATACCTTTTACCAGGATGGTACCACTATCCTGGTACTTCCAGTACTGAATAGACTGTTCACCATCGGAGAAGTCAACGAAGGTGCCATCATTGTTGATTTGAATACTCTTTCGTCCCAGGCTGTCGTAATAGGTGCCAACAAACTTATCTTTAGAGTTGGGCTTGTTCTCCATGTCGAAGGTGGAGGAGGTAGTTGCACCCGCAATTGTGACTTTCATTTCGTAGTAGTAGTAGTAGTCTTTTGTGTCGACAGTATATCCATTTTCATTTTTTATTGGTACAGATACAGTTTTAGGAACATCAAAAGTAGCAATCTTAACTCTCTCTCCCTTCTTCAGGTAGCTTGACGATTCTTCCCCTACTTTTGTTACTTTACCGTAAATAGCTGTGTCACTGTAAGTGAAATCATTAAAATCTGCTTGGACATATCGATTCCTTGTAACCCCATTATCAATGATTTGAATCCTTACCGAAAGATCCTTTTTCCACTCCTTTGGTACGTCCACAACCTTTCCTTCAGCACCAAACCTGATGGTACCTGAGTCATTCTTCCAGACAGTATCGGTAAGGTAACCAACAGAAGCTCCGTATCCGGGGGGAGTGTAGCTGTTGTCAACAGGGGCTTCCTGCTTGCAGCCAGCCAGCAGGGCAAGTGAGATGAGCAGCGCAGAGAATGCTGCTCCCAAAGGCAGTTTTGCAGTTACTTTTGAAGACATGGTCTTCCTCCTAGGGTCAGGTCGTAGGGGGGAGGTTCACATTGCGGCTACCCCCC
>CAMGSV010000020.1 GCA_946061495.1 uncultured Spirochaetales bacterium
ATCAGTCCTTAAAATCAGCCTAGCTAAAGTGTCCAATAATTGGGGTGCACTTCAAGCACCCACCAGCCTTGAACGGCAAAAACCTTCGTCAGAGACTACTGGCATCAAACAATTGTATAAAGTCAGCGGGTGTTATGACGGGGACAAAGGTCATGGTAAAATCCTTCGTATTCCTTGTCACAAGATAGTCGGCATTAATCTGCACAGCCGCCTCATTTTGCACTGCATCCCCAAAGTCCTTCCAGGATGAGTTGAGGGCATTCCTGACACATGACTCATCAATCCCAGCGACAGAAACAACCTCCAAAAGATTTGCAATATGTGCCCTCACCTTCAAGTCATCCTTCTCATATTTATGGACAATGTAATAAATATCGGTGATTGAGGTTGCAGAGACGAAGTAATCTATCCCATGCCCATCACCAAGAACCAACAAGGAACGGCTTTCCTCATAAAAAACTTTATTTTTCAATAGCATGTCAAGGATTATATTTGAATCTAAAAAAACTGTCATAAAATCTTTTGCCCGGACAACCGCTCATTGCGAATTTCTCTCAGGGACATGGATTCCGAATCGGGAATAATGCCCGTCAGACTATCCAGTACCTCAGCGACTGGACGGCGATTGTGACCTGGGCAGGAATTCTTGTATTGGTTAATAACAAACAACACATACATTTCTATCCTCTTCTGCAAGTCCAAGGGCAGCTCCTGTACCTGCTTCTCCAAAACCGAGAATGACATAAGCCCTCCTGCCTTCAATTCTACCACATTTCACTGGACATGAAAAGAAATCCACTACAAAACCGCCTCACCAGCTGCCCCGCTAAAACAAAAAAGCTGGCAGGAGTACCCACCAGCCTTGACGTGCCCGCCGCTTATTTGGCCGAATCTATCTCGGACAACTTTGACTTACGCCCAGCTGTCACGTAGACGGCACTGATGATAGCGGTGATGATGATGCCGGCAGCAATGGTCTCTGCCACCGCATTCGGCAAAAACAGCAGGAACAGCCCCTTCACCCCACCAACAATGCTCGTCACCTGACCGCCAGCAAAGACAATCATGGCCAGGAACACATAGGTGGTGTGCAGCAAGGTTCCCACCACTGCCGCAATGGCAGCTGCCAGCACCTTGGGCACCCGCAGCTTCTCAAACCCACGAAACACCACCCATGCCGTCAGCCCAAACAGAACCCGAGGCAAAATCGAAATGAGGGGATTCGTGAACATGATGCTCAATCCCACAGGATTGCTGATGGCCCGCACCATACTGCTGATGCCAAAAATGGCTCCAATTCCCAAACCACCGACAGGACCCAGTAGCAATGCCCCTAGGATGGTTGGAATATGCAGGATGGTGACATTCAGCCCCCACGGTGTGGGAATCAGCCCGATGGGGGTGCTTCCCAATAAAACAGTGAGGGCTCCCAGAACCCCAATAAAGGCGATTTTCCGTGTAACAGACAATCGCTGCGCGCCAGTCGCTTCCATAGTTTTTCCTCCTATAATGCACTTATACAGGAATTGCCCGATAAAAACAAGACATGATCCCTAAAATCTCGAAAATTAGTTTACCGTCATTTTTTACCAGCCGTCGACTTCACAGGATTCACGGACGCATTCAGCTGAACATGCAATTAAGCCGACCAGGAGAATTTCCGGCCAGCCCTTGTCTTAGTACACCCACCTTTCCAGGAGGCGTGAATGATTATAATTCGAGTCCTTGCAGAGCAGAGATCAAGGCATCGTTATCCTTTTTATCTCGAATTGCAAGGCGAATGTATCTCCCATCGTCAAAGCAACGCTTTCCAGTCAAGTCTTTGATGAAGATATTATGCCTTTCCACCAGATACAGCGCCAATTCTTTTGCCAAAACCGAACCATCCAGGCGACAAATGACATAATTCGCTTGGCTGGGAAAGACTTTCACGTTCTTGATCCGGGAAAGCTGAGAAATAAAACGAGCCCTTTCTTTTACAATGGAGTCACAGGCAGCAAAATATGTCTTGTTATATTTCTCGTAAATCTGTAGATAATACTCTGCAAAGGAATTGATATTCCAAATGGAATTCTTCTTACGGATTTTGCCGATGCACTCCTTGTCCGAACAGGCCAAGATTCCCAATCGCAATCCAGGGACACCATAACTTTTACTGATGGATTTAACCACTATCACATTAGGATGCTCCACCAGGAAATCTTCCTCCAACAAGGAATAACGACGTTCCGCCTCCGCAAAATCAATGAAGGACTCATCAAAAACAAGCTTTATCCCTGTATCCCGCAGCTGGGTGCACAGTTCATGCATCTCTGCCTTGTCGATAAAATTCCCGGAGGGATTATCAGGATTTATCAGCAATACAGCGTTCGCTTGGTTTTCAATCACCGTCTTCAAAATGTCACCGGCAGTGTACCTGAAGTCCTGAGCCGAAGTATCCATGGGAACAATCTGACAATTGGCAAACCGCTCAGGATACTCATTAAAAGTAGGGAATGGAACTACAATCTTTCCAGAAATGTGTTCACCCAAAGAAGAAATCAATTCAGCTGCTCCATTCCCCACCACGATATAATCTGGCAACAGGTTGAAAATTTTTCCTGCCAAAAGACTCTGCTGAGCCGCTCCGCTCGGATACTGTGTGAGCAAGGTCTTGAAACTTGCCGTCAACTCATCAACCATCTTTTGCGGCGGAAAATAAGGATTCACTAGATAGCAAAAATCCTTCAACTCAGGGAATCTCCAATATCCGCCATAACGCTTCTGCAGCATCTCAAGCTTTGCCTCGCATTGGGCAAATCGATTTTCTGCTATGGCCAAGTCCGCTGGATCATCAATTTCATACCAATCATCACCAGGAACCGGTAGCCCCTTCAATGTTGAGGCTGACAAGAAGGAAAGCACCTTGAGCACCTGCTCGTAGTACTCGTTCGTTCCAAAGGCTTTCTGGTATGCCTCCAAGAAAGGAACATAGCACTTCTTGGAGAATTCAGCTGAGAATTTATAGATATTCACTGTCTTGAAATATGAGTTGGTATCTTTCCAGTCAAAATTCGCCTTGTCAAGGATACCTGTAATATTCCTCTCTTCGTCCAGGAGAGCACAGGTTCCGTCCATCCATGGCTCAAAGCGTGATACAACCGCACTATTTGCATCAGGACTTTCGATCAGTTTCGTGATGATTTCCGGCTTGAAAATCAAGTCACTTTCCAAAAGGATGGTGTCATCCTTTACAAGCTCGCCACAAGCGAGGAAGAGGGAATAAATATTGTTTGTTTTATCAAAAATCGGATTCTCAATATATTGAATTTCCATCCCATTGAGATTCCCTTCATTAAATCTGGAGGCAATGAAGTCAATCAATACCTGACTTTTATAGCCAACTACAATCACCAGTTTTTTGATGTTGTTTTGTACCAGCGACTCTATGGCATACTCAATGAGCGTCTTACCATTGACTGACACCATACATTTAGTGGCATCCTGAGTATATCTTCCCAATCGCTTGCCCATTCCCGCTGCTAAAATCAATGCCTGCATATTTTTCCTCCTTATCTACAGCAGCTATTTTCCCAACGGAACGCTTGTCATATAATCGACGATTTTCTTGCCAGCCTCGCCACGACGCATCCAGGCGGCGTCCTTGGCCTCCCTCCTCCTTCTGGCCAATTCCTGACTGTCACTGGCAGCCTCAATGACTTGCTTAATATTGGGGAACTCTTCCTCCTTCAGCTCAACGCCGATTTCCCGCAATGTCTTGAACTGCCAGATATTCTTTCCGCCATCAATATCATAGGCATCGTAAGGGCGCAAGTCTAAATCTGCATTTACGTACATCACCGGCTTGTCGCACAAGAAGGTGTAGTCGTAGATAATTCCAGAAAAGTCAGAAATCATAATGTCAGATTTCTTCATGGCATAAATATTGTCCCGCTCATAATCCCATTCCACGTTGGATTTATCCTTGTACCGTGATTCCAGCCGAGTTAAAAGCTCTGCCTCAGACTTTTTGGACTGGGGATGGGGCCGAATAATGATACGCCAGCCTGTTGCCACCAATGGATCCAGTAACTTTTCGCCATAACGAGATAACAATGCAGAAACACCCCAAGAAGGAGACACTAAAACAGTGAAAGGATGATTCTCCTCAGAAGGAATAGCACTCATTTTGTTGTTCAAGGTATCAAGATAGGGACAACCTACCGTTACCAATTCCTTTGTTGCAATTCCACGCTGACTTTCCAAGGTACGGATATCCGCTGCCTGATAATCACCTGTCAGCAACACTGAATCAAAATAGTCTACACCAAAGAGACGGTACATGGTGGCATCGCTGGCAGCGTGAAGGATGTGGGCGTAATGCTTAACCCGCTTACTTCGCTTGAGCTGATACACATTCAGGCCTGGTGTGGTCATAAGCACCACGCCAGCAGAAAGCATATTCAGCCGCACAAAGGCCTTGTTTCCCTCTCCTATAAACTCAGGCTTTACATATTTGTAGCCCTGTTCAAAAACGGGATCTTTTTCTGCAGAAGTGTAATAGGTAAGCTCTAATTGCCGCTTCTCAAACTCATCACACACCGGTTTGAACAAGTTCCAGTACTGCATGCCTTCGTTGTATACCACGTACTGCTTAAAATTATTATCCGTAAGGGCAACTCCATCTTTTTTTGCCCCAAACAAGAGCTTTGCCTTAAGAATTGCTGCCCGCCCCAAAAAGTACAAGGTAGCAATAGCACCAATCAAAATAGAAAAAAGCATACTCCCCGTACCGGGATCTATGTACAACAAAAACTGTGTCACTGTGGAACCTCCTGCGTCCAATTGCTGTCTATGAAGATATTGTCCTTCACATGGTACCAAAGGTCATCCCGTACGGTAAAGACATAATCACTTTTGCCATGGTGAGGCATGAAAATATCATCGGTGGTAATGTACACACCGTCAGTCTTCGCATCTGAATTCACCGGATTACCAGTAAAGGGATTCACAGGGTTGTCCACAATTCCTTCTATGGCAAGCGTCGGCACATCAGCCACCGTCATAAAGCTCATTTCCGTCCTGATTTCGCCATGGGAGTCAAAATCTTTGAACAACAACAAGGCATGATAGTCATCCTTGTTATTATGGGTTAAACCAGGCTTGTCATACCCCTCCGATGCCTTCTCTCCATCTCCCATACCGTGATCGGAGACGATGATGATTCGGGTGTTGTCGTAGACACCATTCTCCTTGAGGTAATTGAACCAGTTGGCAAGCGATTGATAAGTAAGAGCATTCACATCGTATGCACGAGAATTAGGATAGCTAACTGATTTAGAATCAAGTAAATCAAGGAATAAGACATCCTCATCACTATGTGTCGCTTCATTTGTAATAACAAGCAGTGAATTTGTCTCTGCACTGAAATCTGCCAATTCATTCAAATAGTGAAAGGGTGCATACCAGTCAAGAACAGAGTCAATATCATCAATAGCCTCACTATTCCACCATGATCCCTTGTAATACATCACGGGACGAACCACGCAGGGCATTTCCCGGAACAAGCTGACCCAAAGCAGATTTCTTTTGACACCATATTCAAGATTGTCATCTAACTCGTCGCTGACCAGTTCTTTCTTGAATTTTCCGGTATACTTGCCATTCAAGCTGATTCCTTCAATCATGTCATACCCATCAGTAAATCTCATATCGGCTACGTAACTGTAATTACCCCAGGAAGTGTCGGACATGATGGCAGAAAAATCTGCCTGTTCTGTCAAAATTCGTGGTATGAGCAACAATGCCTCGTTGTGCTTGTCCTTCAGCAACTGGTCGGAACGAGAATTTATCTGATCAGGTGTATACTCGTACCCACCGTACAGGGGAGGAGTACCAATTAAGGTATGGCTGTTGTAAGCTAAGGCATTCTTGTAATACACAAATCCCGTGAATGTATCCCTGATTTTCGGCTGGTCGGCAAGAATATACTCAAAATAAGAACTTTCCGCTCGGTCCAACATCAGCACCACCACATTCTTCCCTGTCTTGGACAGATGGTACACTGGTTCCAGCTCCGATGCCTCACTGGCTCCTGCTCCAGCCACCTCTTGGAAACTTTTATACTCCCTGTTGATAGTGGTGATGTTGATTATCCCAAAGGCAACAAAGGAAATGGTGGCCACAAGACAGACGGAAGAAAGGATGCGCTGTCGCTTCCACCCCAACAATGCCATCACCGCTACTGCCACCAGACACAATACCACTAAGTTCACCAGCATATACCCCATGGTCGGATTTACAAATCCATCCGTAAACCGCAAGGTCACGTCCATGGAACCATAGTTTCCCGTGAACACATAGGCGTTCAGCAGGGCCCAGGTCAAGCCCACCGCAAAGAGGGCTGCCAGCAGGCTCTGAATTTTTTCCCGGAACAAGAAGAAGATGCAGCAGGGCCAGAACAGAAACAGACCCACCGCCTGCCACCAGGAATCCAGCAGGAAAGCACGGGGATTGCCATACTCACCGATATTAGAAAATTCCTGCACAGAAGAAGCAATCAGCGAGGAGGGTAGCACCAGTCCCGCCAGCACCGCCAAGGCAGCAGCACCAAACAGGAACAGCCACCGCCGAGTCCTGCCGTCTGCCATCAGTCCAGACAGGGGGTGCGCCAGCAGCCACTCCACACCCCTCACTGCCAGGGGGGCTAGCATCAGACAGCTCAGCGGCACCACCGCAGCCAGCCGTTTGCCCATGCTGGCTCCACCGTCATAGATGAACAGCACGTAGGCCCCGGCAAACACAATGCCAGCGCACATCAGGATGTACAGCACCCACACCGGATGCTTGAGCTTGTAGAAGATGTTCTTTACCAGGGAGAACACATTGTTCATGGTCCAGTACAGCACCAGTCCTGCGGGGGAATTGTACAGCAGCACCAGGAACAGCAGGGCCATGCCGTAAATCTGGGCCTTCTCCTTGAAGGGGAAGCCCTTGGTGTAGATGGCCCCCGCCACAATGTTGATGACGGTCATGGCCATGGGCAGCACGTTCACCTCAAAGCCTCCGATGCTGAACAGGGCGTCCGGCGCACCCATGTCCCGGATGAACAGGAAGCTCTGGCCCTGCAACGCCGGCAGGCTGGAAAGGCAGCTGTAGGCCGCCATGAAGAAGGGTACCTGTATCAGAAGACCGAAGCTTGAGCGCAGGGCCATCATGGGATGGTAGTGGTTCTGCCGATAATAAGTGGACAGTATCATGTACTGCTCGTCCCCCTTGAACACCGCCTTTATCCTGTCCACCCCACCCTTGAGCCTGGCCTGGGTGTCTCGCTCCAGCTGCTGCCACTTCTCCGCCACGATGTACAGGGGCAGGCACAGCACCGTCACCACAAAGCTCACCCCCATGATGGCGATTCCTGTGTTGCTGAACAGCTTGTCGAACAGCATGAAGGCTATCTCTATCACCTGCACCAGCGGATACAGGATGACGGTGTATACTATGTCAACCAAGTTCATCTAAAAAATTGCTCCTCACTATTGGTATACTTATATCAAACAAAATTATGGACAATTATACACAAGTCCATGCTATTTGAACAGATGCACTCATTTCTCCTTAGTTTTTAAATCAACCAAAAAAAATTGCAGTACACTGCATTTTTATTGTTAAATATAAAGAATAATGCACTGAACTTCATTTTTTATAACCCTTCCAGCAAGCCGTGCAGCAGCCGGGCAGCATTGTCATAGGTGTAGGTTTCCAGCACCCTTTCGGGGGAGGCCACTGGTTGGGCCAGCAGCTCCTCCAAGTCTACATCGGCATTGTCCGGGTCGATGTAGTGGGCGGCATCCCCGTAAATCTCTGGTAGGGAGGCGGCCCTCGCCACAATGATTTTTGCTCCGCAGGACAGGGCCTCCAGAGGCGGGATGCCGAATCCCTCGTAGTAGCTGGGCAGGACAAAGGCACGGCACCGCTGCATCAGGGCCTTTACCTGGCCGTCGGTAACATATCCCAGCAACACAATGTTTGGCAAGGTCTGCAAACGCTCCAGCTCCGGTGGCACCAGTCCGGAAAGCATCGTGCCGGAAATGGCAAAGGTGTCCTCCGGGTGACGCTCCGCATAGTCGGCAATCCACTTCAAATTCTTGCGACGGGAAAGGCTTCCCAAGGTGAAGTAGAAGCCCTTGTCCACCAGCCGGGGAAACTGCTGGAAAATGCTGTTGTCCGCCACCACAGCCTTGAAATGCTCCCAGCCGTTGGGCACCACCTGAATCTGCTCCGCCGGGATGCGGTAGGTGGCGGCAATCTGGTTCCGGCTGAACTGGGACACCGTCAGCAGCAGCTTGGCGTGGCGGGTGGCATAGCGGTACATGAGACACATATACCTGCGGACAAGACGATCCCGCCGCCCGGAAAAATCCTCTGGATAGAGCTTGGCATAAATGTCGTGGATGAACACAATTCCCTTTGTCCCCCACGGCGTTACATTGGCAAAGTCCAGTGGTGTGGCCCGATTCCTCCTCACATAGCGGCGGAAGGGGCCGAGCTCCCAGGCGGGAAAGAAGGAGCATTCGACATCAGAAACAACACACTGAATGTTCTTCAATTCTGGAATATTCCTGCCGTTTTTGGGAACATAGAGCTGGAGCTGCCCCGGCTCCACCAGACAATCCAGCCGTAACGTCACCTCATAGGCAAACCGCTCAACTCCCGTCAGGTTCCGGCACAAAAAGTCGCCGTTTATTACTATCATTAGAGAACCCCTATTATAATTCCTAAGACAATCAATGCAAACCCAAGAATTTTTTTCTTGTATAATTTTTCTTTGAAGATAATTCTACTTAAAATTGCTACAAAAATATATCCAGCTGCATCGAGAATCGGTGCTCGAGACAAAGGTATGTGTTTAAGACACAAAAGAGAAGTAAGAGTAGAGAGCACGAAAAGAATGTATGCACCTATCACAAGTGGGTTAAGGTATGCCCTCAAATCAGAAGCCCCATTAGTGCTAGCACTTTTCTTTAACATAATTTGTGAAATACTAGCAACCAAAACACCTACAACAAAAATAATAGAAAATAAAACTTCCTTACTCATCAGATTGTATCACCAAAAGAATACCTGCAAACACTATTGCCACGCTGACCATTTTTTGAATTGTGATTGGCTCTGAAAAGAAAATGGCGCCAAAAACAATCCCCCAAAACAAATCCGCAGCCCTATTAGCATAGGCCACAGATAACGTAAATCTTGCTAGCACTTTTTGCCAAAAAATTGCATAAACTCCAAGACATAAAAACATCAAGCCAAAGAAAATGATAAATTGGAATGAAAGCAATTCGTATTCTCCAGCAAACTTAGAGAACACGGTACTGAGGGAGTAAACGAGAATCAAAATATGTAGCCGAAAAAAATGAGTTACATCAGAATTCATTGCCAGCAAAGCTTTCCTTAAATGCCTGATGACTTTGATACTCGAAAACCTTGTAGTATTGGTCAGAATACACTTCCTTGCCAACCATCAAAGTCGCATTGTCTCTTGCAGCTTCATATTCAGCCTGAGACAAAATTAAAAAAATAGGCTTGTTTTCATAATCGTTAGAATAATATCGTTCGGGAGTAAGCCATTTATCATATTCATATTCTCGAGTAATAACAGCAACCCCCTTTTCATTATTTGATTTATCGATATTTCCCATATCAATCTTACCATTTGTCAGGTAATTGAATACATTAGCATTCCAAAAGGTACCATATCCAAATTGATAGTCCTGAGAAAGTAGAAAATCCCGGACAGCTACTTTATCCTCGTTTGCATTGGTTGCAAATTGACTTTGCATTGTAGCAAAACTACAAGTAAAAAATACAATGGAACATAACACACCAATGGCGTATTTTGTATTAGAGGTTAACTCTTTTGTGGACATCATAATTGCAACACAAGGAACTACCAACACCAAAATATTCACCAAATACCTAAAAATAAACTCAGTGTTCAAATATATAAATACATTGAACAGAAAAGAGGAAATAAAAAATTGCAAAAAAATCTTTTGGAAAGGATGAATCTTGGTTTTTAGCGCCCTAAATAGAGAAACAACTATTACCAACAACATTACATATATAAGGATATTTATTATTCCCAACGGAGTCATGACAGAAATCTTTTCTTGAAAACCAAAAACTTGTAACGTTGCTCTAAAAATATCTAAAAAGGAAACATCTCCCAACTGACAAAATGCAATAGTATTCCATTCAGAAAAAGAATACAATCTTTGCAACACCAGATTGTTGGCAAGATAACCAAGTCCCCCAAGGAGTAACCCTAGCATACTGAAAAAGACTCTCTTATCCTTTAACCAAAACATCTTTACATCAGCAATATTTGACTGTTTTTCAAAAACCTTCGCAATCACCATCACCATTGCAAGGGGAAATTGGAAATTCAAAATATAACGTATGGTTGAAAGACCACTTAAAAATGCCAAACAAGAAAAGAGTACTATAGGTATTCTTTTAACTGTTCCTACCTCAAATTCTTGAAGTATTCTTAAAAACAATCCAATATAAAACAGACTAAAAACTACATGGGGAATATAGAATGTACCCCACTGCAGAACATACCATGTCAAGGATGAAAACGGACTAATAATCATGGTACAAGCCAACAATTTAATCCACAACTCTTTGATTATTAACTGAGTACAAACATACCAGCAGGCTCCAAACAACACGAAACAACAAAATAATGAGGTCAGGGTTTTTACAACTGTTAGATTATCAGTAAATAAAAACATTGGTGCAGAAACCAAATGCTTGCCTATTATATATATCTCTGTGGAATAATGCCATCCCAAGGGCAGAATTGATTTTTCAAGAAAACACTGCTTTGCTAAAAGATATTCTGACGCCAAGTCTGAGTTTACATGGGCATCCGTTGTACTGGCAGTTGTATACACTATTGAACCAAGTATGACAGCCAAGAGAACAAGAATCAATATAACTTTTGAATTTTCACGATATTTAGGAAAAAGCAAGGCATTGGCAGCCACAATGCATAGGAGCGGCGCCAAAAGGATTGAACTAATGGTTGGCATCCATTTTTCCAAATCAAATTCTCGATGAAGAATCTTTTGAGCCAGAAAATCATATCCCCAATCTATAAATTGACTGGAACAAAGGGTAAACACTGCAGCTATTATAAAGAATAGTATGGAAAGAGAAAGCAACAGTGTATCTGTTTTTTTTGAAAACTGATTCATGAGACCTACCTTAAAAACAAGAGAATAAAACACCTTCTTCAGGATTTACTTTTATGAACATCCTTAACAACCCACTGGGGTGTTTTATTTATATCAAGATAATTTTTCCCAATATATTCCCCAATTAATCCTAAAAAAACGCTTTGCAATCCACCAAAAAACAAAACAAGAACAATGAGAGTTGTCCAGCCAGGAACCATTTCTGGATGGAGAATTTTTTCTATCACAAAAAAAACTGCGAGGAAAAAAGCCAACACAAAAATAACCAAACCAGTCCCCATGATAAAACGCATGGGCTTTATAGAAAAGTTGATAAACATACTGAGCCATAAATTGAACAGCTTTCCTAATGTGTAATTAGAAGTTCCCACAGCACGAGCATGGTGTTCTACAAAAACAGAAGAAATGCTGCTTGTAGCTCTTAACAAAAGGCCGTCAACATAGGGGAAAGGTCCCTTGTAACGAATAATTTCATCAATCATCGCTCTATTTATCATTTTAAAACTACATAAATATAAATCCTTAGGTTTGCCAATCAACCAAGTGGCAAACTTATCATTAACCTTACTTCCAAAATTTCTGAACCAATGATGTTTTTTTGTATGATAGTTTGCATACACAACATCATATCCTCCTTCTTGAATCTCTTTCAATAATTTAAGAATTTCCTCTGGTGGATTCTGCAAGTCATCATCAATAATAACGGCATAGTCCCCAGAACAGTGGTTAAGGGCACACATAACCGCATTATGCTCACCAAAATTTCGCCTCAAATCGACAAAGACTACATATGGATACTGTGCTACTAAATTTTTACACACAGCAGCACTGGAATCTCGACTCCCGTCATTGACAAGAACCACCTCAATGTCCATATCCTTAAAGGTTGCATCCAATGCCCTCACCAAAGGAACTATTGTTTCTGAACCATTGTATACAGGAATACAAATAGACAACTTCACTAGAAAACACTCCTTATTGTTGCCACGAATTGAGAGCTTCAACTACATATTGAATCTGCTCATTTCTTAGACAAGGGCTCATGGGAATACTTAATTCTTGACTATGAATTTTCTCCGTAACAGGATAGGAAAGATGGTTCCACCTCTTGAAAGCTTCCTGCTTATGGGGAGGAATTGGATAATGAATCAAGGTTCCAATTCCTTTGTCAGCCAGATAAGCCTGCAACTCATCCCGCTTTTCTGTAAAGACGGGGAACTGGTGATAAACGTCTTGCTCATGGGATAAAGCGGGGGGAATTACGATTAAAGAGCTCTGAATTCCCTTTCGATACATACTAGCAATGCTCCTACGATTTTCGTTATCCTCATCCAAATATCTTAGTTTTACATCCAATACAGCAGCATCAAGCTCACTAATACGGCTGTTTTCACCAATGTATTTAAAAACATATTTTTTTGTTGAGCCGTAATTTCCTAGGGCCCTCACCACTTCTGCGACAGAATCGTCATCTGTGGTTACAGCACCAGCATCCCCAAAGGCCCCCAGGTTTTTTCCGGGATAAAAGCTATGGGCGGCACAATTCCCTAAAGCGCCAGTTTTTACCCCTTCAAACATACATCCAGCGGATTGTGCATTATCTTCAAACAGGAGAAGACCATGCTGTTCACAGAATTTTTTTATTTGGGAAGAAAAAGTACATCTCCCATACAAGTGAACCATAAGGAAAGCCCTTGTCCGAGAAGAAAGCCGAGCCTCCAATTCCGCAACGTCAATACATAAGGCAGGGAAGGTAGGTTCCACCAAAATGGGGACAAGATTATTCTGAGAAATAGACATAATTGAAGCAATGTATGTATTGGCAGGGACAAGCACCTCATCTCCATCATGCAAAACCCCCAGTTCCTTATAGGCACGAAACATCAATTCCAATGCTTGCAATCCATTTGCAACACCTATACAGTGTTTTGTTCCAATGTACTGAGCATAATTTGACTCAAAGATTTTTGTTTCTCTTCCCTGCAAATACCAACCGGAATCAGTTACCCGCAGAACAGCCTCATGCAACTCTTCCCGGTATTTTGCAGTAATTTCTTTTAAATCCAACAATGGAACCTGCATTATTCCTTTTTTCCTCCTAAAACACCCATTTCTTTGAGATATTCCTCATAGTTTCGGATATATTCATGGCTGTCATAATGGGTATTTGCAAGCACCAATAAAACAGAATCCGGGGAAAAATCATACATTTCCTTCCAAATCATACGGGGAATATACACTGCTTCCATAGGCTGGTTCAACTCCACTATTTCTTTTTTTTTCCCATCTGTAATCATTACTTTAGAGGAACCTGCTACATTTACCAACACAAATTCTGAATTTCGATTTGCATGCTGCCCCCGAACTACTGTCCTATCAGACCCATAGATGTAAAACACACGCTTAATATCGAAAGGCACACCGCTAAGATTATCGCCTTCTATTACGACAAGCTTTCCACGTTCATCACCAAAATCTGCAAATTGCAGTAATTTATAAAGCTCGCTCATAAGACTTCTCCTATTTTATACTACACTTCACCCTGAATTTCGTCAATGAAACGGCTACAAATCTCGCCCCACTCTCGCCCCTGCAAGTCAAACTGATACTGCTGGCTACCCTTTGCGAGAGCCTGCTGTATAGCTGTGATAAAATCCTCATAGCTATAGGTGACCGCAACGCCCACCTCCGTAAGCTTTGGAGTGTCGCAGTAGGCCACGATGGGCTTGCCAGCCGCCATAGCCTGATAGTACTTGGCGGTGATGCCCAAGGGGCGGTCCTTGTAGAAATCCGTGACGTAGGGAACCATCACCACCGAGCAGTTGGTTATCCAGGCGGGAACTTCATCTGGCTTGATTCCAGGCACGTATTCCAGATTCGGCATCCGCTCCACCTGACGCAGCACCTTGTCCGCCGGATAATTGGGACACACCACCACAAAGCTGTAGTCCGCAAGCCGTTCCGCCGCCTCGAACAGCAGCGGCCACTCCACCTCCCAGGCCCCCACGTACAGCACCGTGTTGGGCTTGTCCAGCTGGGGCGGCACGGGATATTCTTTTTTGTAGGAATCCAGGTCAATGCCGTTGGACAGAACCTTGTAAGCAACCCTTTGGTCAAAGTCTGGAACAGAAGCGCGGTACGCCTCCACTCCCTCCTGATTCACGATGAGGGAAAGGTCGGCGGTGTACAGGATGTGCCGCTCCAGCGCTCTCACCCGCTCCGGCACCGAGGCATACACCAAGGGATCTGAAGGGCGGTATATGATGCGGGCCTGGGGGAAAAGCGCTCGGATTTTGTCCACAAAGGCCACGCCCTCGCAGGACTCGAACACAAAGCATTCGGCATCCGCCAGGAATTTCCTTGCAAAGGACTTGAAGGAACCAAGGGATTTTTTCAGCAGGAAATTCATCAGCCAGTCAGGCAGGAGCCGCCCCGCAGCATCGGGAAGCCGCAGGGTGGGAAAGGTTACGTTTAATACCGCTCCCTGCCCCACCTCGTACCGCACGCCTTTTTTCAGGGTCTTGATTATCTGGGGATTCAGCTGCTCCCGCTTCATCAGATAGCCGTAATAAGGACGGGGAAAGCTAAAGAACACTGTCTCTATCCCCGCCAATGCCGTGGCCTCCGCAAACTTGTGGAAGCCCCCCTGCCGCTTGGTGTCCCAGTTGTGGGTGGTGATGAACACAATCTTTTTCACGGCATCCCCCTAGTCACGGCTATAGAGGTCCCGGGTATAGACCTTTTCTGCCACATCCTGCAGCTGGTCCGACAGACGATTGGCAAGAATCACATCGCAGGCGGCCTTGAATCGAGTCAAATCATTTTCCACCACACAGCCGTTGAACTCGCTGGCCAGCAAGGTAGGCTCATACACCACCACCTTGACCCCCTTGGCCAAAAGCCGCTCGATGATGCCCTGGATGGCGGAGGAGCGGAAGTTGTCGGACCCGGCCTTCATGGTGAGCCGGTAGATTCCCACGCGCTGGGGATGGCGAGAGAGCACCATCTGGGCGATGTGGTCCTTGCGGGTGTCGTTGGACTCCACGATGGCGGAAATTAGGTTCTCCGGCACATCACGGAAGTTGGCCCGCAGCTGCTTGGTGTCCTTGGGCAGGCAGTAGCCGCCGTAGCCAAAGGAGGGATTGTTGTACTGGCCGCCAATTCTGGGGTCAAGACAGACCCCCTCGATAATTGCCTTGGTATCCAAGCCCCGCACCTCTGCATAGGTGTCCAGCTCGTTGAAGTAGGCCACCCGCAGGGCAAGGTAGGTGTTGGCAAACAGCTTCACTGCCTCCGCCTCGGTGCTGTCCATGAACAAGGTGGGAATATCTTTTTTCAAAGCACCGCCCTGCAAAAGAGCGGCAAACTGCTGAGCCTGAGGACCAGTATCTCCAACAATAATGCGAGATGGATATAAATTGTCGTACAAGGCCCGACCTTCTCGTAAGAATTCGGGGGAAAAGATGATTTTAAGCTGGGGAAAACGTTCCCGCATCCTGTGGGTGAATCCCACGGGAATGGTGGACTTGATGATTACCGTAGCACTAGGAGATAGCTCCTGTACTTGGGCTATGACGCTTTCTACAGAAGCAGTGTTAAAGAAGTTTTGCTCTGGGTCATAGTCCGTCGGAGTGGCCACCACCACAAAGTCAGGATTCCTGTACGCCAGCGACACTTCTGTGGTGGCCAACAAATCCAGCTCCGCCGTGGCAAGGTACTCCTGAATCTCCTCGTCCACAATGGGAGACACCTTGCTGTTAATCAGGGCGACCTTGTGCTGGTCAATATCAAGGGCCACCACCTTGTTGTGCTGAGCCAAAAGGATGGAGTTGGAAAGCCCTACATACCCTGTACCCACAACGGTTATATTCATCGCAACACTCCTCCCCCCATTCTACCCGATTTCCCTGAATGGGGGAAGAGAGGAAGACTTGCATTGCCGCCACCTACCCACGATACTTTAAGATGACAGAACACAATTCAGACAGTCTGGAGGTACATCATGATAGAATTGACCGGAAGGAAGGACAGCGCCAAGGGAGCAACAGCACGGAACAGGAGCAAGCCCCATGCCCAGATGCCAGCCCTCAAGGCTGAGCAGGAGATTGAGGTAATCTGCGACATCATCAGGAACGGCTACCTGCTGGGTCTCGGCAACCACAACAGACTAAGCCCCCGGGAGCGGTTCCAGTTCGCCGTAAAGCTGGAGGAAATCTGCACCATCGCCGAATGGATGTCCCGCTACGTGGAGTACCAGGAGGTGCTGGGACGGCGGTAGGGAGGAATTGTGGAGTGGCTATAGCACCTCTTGCAGCTGATTACTTTTGACAATAATAAGCTGACGCTGAGTCTTACCAGTTGATTTGTTCAAGAGCTGTAGTCTCCCCTTCAATTTTTTGTAGTGAATGCTGTTGAGCCGGGGAGTGGACACCTTAGCACAGACAACACGGGCAAACCATTTGGTCACAGAATAGTTTGTATGCAAAACATCTATCGTCCCTACAATCTGCTCAAAAGCATGATTGATGTCTGAACCTTTTAATTCCACGAGGAATAATTCTTCAAGTGCTTTTCCTGTGCCTTCCTCTGAAACAACTGCTACAGCCCAGTCACAACGAGCACCCTCACAGATAAGCTTGCCATCAACTTGTACTTTGCAAACGACTTTCCTTTGTGTATTATTTGCAATATAGGTACGCTTATTCTCCTCACAGACAATTTTAGGGCGGTCATCACAACTTTCCACACAATGGTCAGGAAATAGACTCATGAGTTGCCAAACTCCAAATTAGAAAGGAGCTCATAATCCCCATTGATTCTGACGGAACATTTGTCAAGCTCCGAGCCGTCAATCTGATGAATCTCCCCATCAAGAATAGAACGAATCCTTCCATTTTCAATGGCATAGGCTCCCACATCATCAAACAAAATCTGCTGCTCCCGGCCAATGATGTTATCTGCCGCAAATCCCTTGCCCTGCAATTCCCCTGCGTAGATACAATTATTTAAGGTTTCCAAGACGTAGGGACTGTGGGTGGTGATCACCAGCAGATTCTCCGACGAACGACTGGTACATTCCATCAAATGCAGGATCACATCACGCTGGGCGTTGGGAAAAAGATTCTGCTCTGGCTCCTCCACAATATCGACAAATCGACTGGCAATGGAAGCGAACAACTCATCTCCAATCCTCGCCATCTTTTCCCTCTCGCCCTCTGTAAGCTCCCGAACAGTTTCTGCATCCCGCACTCCCTTGTACAATCCAGCCGATATAAAGGCAGACAAAAGTCCCGCAAGGGAAAAGCTGATTGAGGCCCCACCTCCGGCAACCAATCCTGCCAAGGCAGCCACGACACCCGTTCCAAGGGCAGCCACAAGCTCTGTATACTTCTCCTTGATTGCGTCACGTGCATTTAATGACAAGGCTTGCCGCCGATAATCAAACATTCCTATGGCAAACTGAGAAAAGTAATCGGAGACCAACAGCAAGGGCAAGGCTGACTGGATTCCACTGGCTGCCTGGTGCAACTCCACCTCACAATCACATTGGGCGTCTTGAATAAATGAGGTCCGGCTTCTGGAATCGTAACGATATTTGTAGGAACCAAAGGGCAATTGAAAAACTTTCTCTCCCAATGCCAGCCGTGCCGCATCAAAATCAGACAACAAATCAAACAAGCTTCGCAACAATCCTGTGAGGGAAGCCGCCATAGGGACTGAAGAACAAAAATTCCGCTCGGCAGGAATATAGGATATCTTAGGCATACGATAGGGACTGGCAACGGCTGCACTACTGGTGAATTCAGCATTCTTATATGAAAAATGAAAGGAATTCCCCCAATACTCTAGTTCCGTATCAGCAGAAAGGTAGGAGACCAAGGAATGGTAGGAAAGACATGCCTTGAAGTCATCTACAGAAAAGTCATCTGGAGAGAAATCCCCCCGAGTGAAAGCCTTTTCCAACCAAAGGAAGGTGGAGACAACTTTTGCAACAGCACTTTTTCCCGATCCCTGCGGCCCAATGAACACGGTAACTTTACGAAGAGGAAGAAACTCATCCTCCATGAGCCCCTCGCCAATGGGTCCAAAGTGCTTGATCCGAATACGTTCCATATCGTCATTATATGGAGTAAGAAACATTTACACAAGCGAGACGGCGGAGGCCAGCCACACCACTAACAAAAATACATTTTCTAGTAAAAATTTGCATTTTGAATTTTCGTGAATTATGCTTGAAATATGAGAGATTAATTAAACTAGGAGAAATTGCATATGAGTGATGTTACACAATCTACAGAAAATTCAGCTGATACACCTATGGAAACAATATATCAAACTTATGGACTGGGAAATTGCAAGTAAAAAATGGTATAGGGGAGTTCGCTGTAAACTGACTGATGATGATGGACCATTTCTAAATTATTTATATTTTTTACCAATTACTGAAATATATCTTACAATTAGGGAGCAGTCTCCAACCATATTACCAATTCTAGAAAAAATATCACCATGTGACGCTCATACTTTACAACAAGAATTGGAAGCAGCCCCTTCAGAAAGAACTCGTAGTTTTATAAAAAAACATCAACAATTTCTGCAAGCTTCCTTCAATCGATGTTGTCATTATCATGACATCGATTATTCATGTTTTGTTACCACAAACAGAGGGCTAATCCACAATCATAATCTCTCCCTAGCCCCGTTCTATACCAGAAAGGGGCTATAGATTAAGAACAAAAAAACAACTATAATTGGAATACAATGTTTTCATCCTTGCACTTTGAGAATTTCAGAAGTATACGGACTCTCGATATCACAAACCTTTCTAGGATAAATGTTTTTTTTGGGAAGAATAATTGCGGAAAAACAACTGTATTAGAGTCAATATTCATGCTTTGCGGATTGGGTAATCCACAATTGCCTGTAAACTGCAACAACCTCCGAGGATATCGCATCACTCGAGACTTGTCATTTTTTTTCAATAATTTTGATATCTCAAAAGACATTGTATTATGTTCAGAGGGAACCCCCGCAACTTTCCAGCGCAGAAGTACACTTTCTTTTCAAGAAACTGTACTTCACACAGAAATGCAAGATAATTTCCCAACAACAAATGGTGCTAACAATCAGAATGTTGTAAATGAGGTGCAAATTAATGCTACCATTCAATCCCAAAATATTAAGTCATCTCTAAAGTTACGTCCATTAAAAGATGGCTTGGAAATAGGTTATCAAGTTCCGAAAAAATACAAAGAATCAATCTTTTGTAATTACTTTGCTCCTTCAGCCTCTTTTGAAATCATAATTCCTATGATTCAAAAAGTTGTCAAGGAAAAACAAGAAGTCAAGGTTTTACAGGTACTCCAAAAAATTGATAATCGTATCAAAGATTTTGTTCTGATTAACAATGATGTAATGGTTGACATAGGTCTTTCCAACAGAATTCCAATCAATATGCTAGGAGATGGTGTGCGTAAATTTTTGTCCCTCATTGTAGCCCTTCATGATTCAGCAAATGGAATTCTATTGGTGGATGAAATTGATAATGGCCTACATTTTTCCTCTATGCAAAAATTGTGGGAAATTATTCTGGAGGCTGCAGAATCTTACAATGTTCAGTTATTTGCCACCACTCATAACATAGATTCCTTAAAAGGCCTTGCAAAAAATATAGAAAAAGAAAAGACTAACTCAGACAAAGTTTCATTGTACAAGATACTGGAAAAAGAAGGAGGGGCGAAAAAGGCTCTCCATTATGATGCTTCCAGTTTTGTTTCTGTCATTGAACAAGAGAATGAAGTAAGATGAATAAAATTTTCCTAGAAACCAGCAATAAAAAATCTTATGAATGCAATTTGATTCGGATCCTTTTGAAGCGTCTGGGAAAAGAGGAGAATCAAGATTTTGAAATTGTTTGTGTTGGTGGTAAGGACAACTTGTCAAAACATAAGGTAAAACTTGCTGAACACGAATCAGATACAGAAGTAAATCTAATAATTTTCGATGCCGATACCCCAACAACAGGTGGCGGATACAAAAAGCGAGCCGAAGAACTAAAACAAACATTAAACTTACTAAATGAAAATTCCAACAGAAATGAAATTTTTCTTTTTCCCAATAATGAGGATGATGGAACCTTAGAAAACCTCCTAGAGTACATAATAAATACAGAGCATAGCTGTATTCTAGAATACTTTGACACCTATGAGCAGAGTTTGGCTTCTCATAAAGATAAGGACGGGGAAGACAAATATCAAATTCCAGATCAGAAGGCAAAAATGTTTGCCTACATCAGTGCTTTTAGAAAAACACGCCAGCAAAAAGAAAACTTAAAAAACAAGGGAGACTGGATGTTTGACAACCCCCAATTTTGGGATTTGAATGCAGCAGCATTACAACCATTGAAGAATTTTTTAGCACATCATTTAAAATCAATTTAACACAAGCGAGACGGCGGAGGCCAGCCACACCACTAACAAAAATCCCCCAGCTTGATTCCAGTGAAATCCTCC
>CAMGSV010000021.1 GCA_946061495.1 uncultured Spirochaetales bacterium
AAGAAGCGCATGATGCTATCGCCTACTCAAAAAATATGCCCTAATAATGAGTAATTTTCATCTTTCTTCCTCCATATTCTAAACAAGCGGATTTGTTCAGGTCTAACGACCTTCACTCTAAAAAAGTGAGTAGCGTTAGCTACGAACAAATCCGCTTGTTAGTTATTTATTTCACCACACAAAATCGACGACCCATGGCAATTATCAATTATCAATCCACCGTTCTCTATTTTCTAAACAATCGGATTTGTTCAGGTCTAACGACCTTCACTCTAAAAAAGTGAGTAGCATTAACTACGAACCAATCCGCTTGTTTTACCTTTAATTTTTCGTCAGCAAAATCGAATCCTTGTGGCAATCTCTTTATATCCCATTCTTCAGAAACCTCCCAATTCACTCTATTCCACTGTCTTTCATCTTTCGCCTTTTATCTCTTTCTCGTTTATATTGCCACACGGATTCGAAATGTCTACGACATTTCTTTTTTGGAAATTTGATATTCGTTCCCATTTCAATGATGGTTGCCCAAAATTTACAAGCAAACCAATCTCCATATTTGCTGCATTTAGATAATTCAGAACTTGAGCTTTATGGGGTTTTGACAGCATTGAGACTGATTTCAATTCTACAATTATATTTCCATAACAAATAAAATCGGCATAATATTCTTTGTTTAATTTTTTCCCCTTATACACAACTGTTAAAAGTTTCTCTCGTTCATAAGGAATATTTTGGATTTTAAATTCTTCTTCCAGCGCTTCTTGATAAATTGGCTCCAAAAAACCATTACCCAATTCATTATGAGCTTCCATACATGCATTTAATATCTTCTTAGTTTCCTCTTCCCTAATCAACATTCCTTCTCCCACAGATTTTGCGTAGCAAAATCGAAGACCTGTGGCAATATCCTCACTGGGCACACCCTATATCTTCCAACCAATGCCTTCTAGGTTTTTCTTTATTTCGTCTTCTAGTTTGTGGCTTTGTTCAAACATTTTGCCTAGCTCTGTTGTAAGGCGGGTCATTTTTTCATCAAATGGTTCGGCATCTTCTTCTTTTTCTTCTATACCAACATAGCGGCCAGGGGTAAGGATGTAGTCTTGTTTTGCAATTTCTTCTGTGGAAACCACGGCGCAAAAGCCTTTTTTATTTTCTAGAATTCCGTTTTGGAATGCGGTAAATGAGTCCGAAAGTAACTGTATATCTTCATCAGACAAATCGCGGTGTTTTCGGTCTACCATGTGGCCCATGTTTCTGGCGTCTATAAATAGTGTTTTTCCGCTTTGTTTTTTATTTCGACTGATGAACCACAATGTTACTGGAATTGTTACGCTGTAAAAAAGTTGAGTTGGCATTGCGACAATTCCTTCTATTAAATCGGCTTCGATTATTTTGCGACGGATTTCGCCTTCACCACCTGTTTGTGTAGAAAGTGCTCCGTTTGCAAGAACAAGTCCGATTTTTCCGTTTGGTGCCAGGTGATAAATCATGTGCTCTATCCATGCATAGTTGGCATTTCCTGCTGGTGGCAGTCCGTATGCCCAGCGGGGGTCGTTCTGCAGCTTGTCCTGTCCCCAGTTGCTCAGGTTAAACGGTGGATTTGCCATGATGTAGTCGAACTTTTGAGTTGCATGAAGGTCATTGAAAAAGGTGTCTTCGTGGTGCTTTCCAAAGTTTGCATCAATGCCACGGATTGCCATGTTCATTTTTGCCATCTTCCAAGTGTCAGCATTGGCTTCCTGTCCGAAAACTGAAATGTTGCTTCTGTTTCCGGCATGTTCCTGTATGAACTTTACGGACTGAACGAACATTCCGCCTGAACCACAACAGGGGTCATAAACTCGTTTTCCTTCTGTCGGCTTTAGGATGCCAACAATCGTCTTTACGACGCTAGCAGGTGTATAGAATTCGCCGCCCTTTACCCCTTCGTAGCTTGCAAACTGTGCTATGCAGTATTCATAGGTGCGGCCCAGCAGGTCTTTGCTTGCTTCGATGTCGCTCATGTCCATGTTGGTAAAGACATCCACGACGTTTCCCAGTACTCGTTTGTCAAGTTCTGGGTTTGCGTAGTTTTTTGGGAGCACCCCCTTTAAGCTTCGGTTGTCGTCTTCAAGAGCAAGCATTGCTTTGTCGAGCAGGGTTCCAATTTCTGGTGTGTGCGCTGCCTTTGCAATTTCGCTCCAGCGGGCTTCTAGCGGAACAAAGAAGATATTTTCAGCTTCATAGGCATCAGGGTCGTCTTCAAATCCATCACCTTCTTCCACCAGCTCGTTATATTTCTTTTCAAATGCAGTCGAGATGTATTTTAGAAAGATGAGTCCAGTAAAGATTTTGCGGTAGTCTGCAGCGGGAATATGCCCCCAAAGCTCACAGGCCGCATCCCAAATCTGCTGCTCAAAGCCGATTGTTGCAGACGATGATTTAGGTGATTTTTTCTTTGCCATAGTGCTATCCCTCTGAAAATAAAGTATTCAAAACGATTTGAGGCAATCCCCCAAGCCACGCTTCTAACCACGCCCTCTACCCCTCCAACTGGGCGGAGACCTCCTCCCACTGGGCGGTCAGCTGGTCAATCCTCCATCTCCGCATCTGGCACTTTTGCCAATACCGCCAGAAATTTATCTCGGGAACCCCTTGCGGCTCTCTCTTCCAAATACCTCTGCGTTTCCAAGGCAGAAATCTTCTCCGCCACAGCTGACACAATGAATTGATTTATAGAAATTTTATCCTTTAAAGTGATTTCTTTCAGCATTGAGTGATATGAATCGGGAAGCCTCAAACTCAGTGTTGTCATTTTACCCCTCCATTTCCGCCAGAAATTCTTTTGGCGTTTGAATTTTTATGCCTAAATCTTCTGCCCGCAGAAAATCCCGTTTATTGTAAGTAACAACCCTTTCCGCTCCTGCACTGATTGCCAGCTCCAGCACGTGGTCATCAAATTGATCCTTCAAATAAGGTCTCCAAAGATAAAATATCTTTGTCTTTATGCCAACTGCACAGAGGTAGTCGATAAAGTCTTCAATATCAGAGTCCAAAATAATCCCCTTATCAAGATGATTTTTAAGGACTGCCTCATACTCCAATATCAAAGGAACAGAAACCGCACAATCAAACATTCCAGTCCCAACTTGTGAAACCAGCTCAAACGCCTTGCCTTTATTGCTTTGCAACGAGGAGAGAATCACATTTGTATCGATTACAATCAAGGGTCTCACTTATAGTATTATATATAATACTATAAGTGGTTGTCAATTTGCATTATCAACTCCCTCACCCCTCCGCCTGGGCGGAGACCTCCTCCCAGGCGGCGGACTCGCAGGCTTGGGCGGCGAACTTACGGGCAGGATGATGGCAGCTAGCCTTCCTTGAGAATCTCATCCAATGTCCGGCTCACCAAGTGGCGGATACTCTCCACCACCGCCGACTTCAATTCAGTGTAGTCTTGGCTGCTATAGGTCAGGGGAAGGATTTCCGGCAAAAAAGCTGGTATACATCTATATTGAAAACACCACAAATCTTGATCAGAGTCTTGTCACTGGGCCAGAGTCGTCGGCTCTCGATGCTGTTAATTGTCTGCTCGGACAGCTCGGCACGTTCTGCCAGCTCGAATTGGGAAGCCGCCCCTTGCACAACGCCCGCCACGTCGTTTATCTGGCGGCGGACTTGCGGGCTTGGGTTGTTCCTGGGGAATTTTCGTCCGCCAGGGAGGGACTGCCCGTCGCAGTGGAGCGGGATGACTTCCCACGACGATTTCTCACTGGAAAACGCACCGATTCCCAATGAGAAACCGACTCGTTCCCAGTGCGAAATGGGGGAGTTCCCTGCGGGAATCAGGAACGAGGGCGGGATGATGGTGGCTACCCCTCCAGCTGGGCGGAGACCTCCTCCCACTGGGCGGTGAGCTGGTCAATTTGGTTCTCCAGAGCTTCCACCGCAGCCTGCACCTGGCGGCTTTTCTGGGCATCACTGTAGACCTCAGGCTGGGCAAGCTGGTTTTCCAGCTGCTGCTTCTCCTCCTCGACGGCGGCGATTGCTTCCATGAGCCGCTCCTCCTCCCGCTCCAGCTTTCTCCGCTGGTTCTTCAGCCGCTTCTGCTCCTCGTACTGCAGGGCACCCACGCTGGGCATGCTGGCTGCACGAGAACTGGAGGTGCTGGAGCCACCAGCCGGGGAAGCCATCCCCTTTTGGCCGCCACCAGTTGTTCCGCTGCCAACGGCCCCGCTGCCAGACCCCAGCTGGCCGGGCACCACTTCCCTGCCCTCCGCCTCAGCTGCCACCCGCTCCAGGTAGTACTCGTAGCTGCCGGGAAAGTTCCTGGCACAGCCGCAGGAGGTGATGGCAATTTCGTCGCCGAAACCAGCTTCCGGAGCAGGAGACAGCTCCAGCACCCGGGTGGCCAAAGACTGGATAAAGCCCCGGTCGTGGGAAACGAAGACCACCGTTCCGCCAAAATCCTTCAGGGCTTCCAACAGCACGTCCTTGGAATGCAAATCCAGGTGGTTGGTGGGCTCGTCCAGAATCAACAGGTTTACCGGCCTCAGCAGAAGCTGCAGCAGGGCCAGGCGGCTCTTCTCCCCACCAGAAAGCACATCAAGGCTCTTGAACACGTCGTCCCCCCGGAACAGGAAGGAGCCCAGCATGTCCCGCACCCGGGGAATCAGCTCCAGGGGTGCCTGGCCCTCGATATATTCCAGCACCGTGGTGGAGCCGCATATTCGTTCCGCACTGTCCTGGGAGAAGTAGCCCACCGCCACACCGGCTCCCTCCCGCACGCAGCCTTGGAAGGCGGCATCCTCCTTGGCAAGGATTTTCAGCAGGGTGGTCTTTCCGGAGCCATTGCAGCCCACCACCACCAGCCGCTCCCCCTTCTCCAGCACCAAGTCCAGCTGGCTCAGCACCTGCCGCACCCCGTCGTAGGACTTGCTGACACCCTCCAGTGTCAGCACCAGGCGGCCGGAATGGGGGGCGGGGGGAAAGGTAAAACGCATCTTTTTCAGGGACTCTGGAATCTGCACCTGCTGGGCCAAAAGCCGGTCCAACATCTTCTGCCGTTCCTGGGCTTGGGCAGCCTTGGTGGCCTTTGCCCCGAAGCGACGGATGAAGTCCTCCAGCTTGCGAATCTCCTGCTGCTGCTGCTGGTAGGTGGCCATGAGACTTTCCAACTCCACCTGACGCACCTTCTCGTAGTTGGTGTAGTTGCCTCCATAGCGGTGCAACTCCCCATTGAACAGCTCGTAGACCTCCGTAACGGTGGTGTCAAGGAAGTAGCGGTCGTGGCTTACCAGCAGGAAGCCGCCAGAAAATGAGGAGAGGAATTCCTCCAGCCAGGTGCGGGCCTCCAGATCGAGATAGTTGGTGGGCTCGTCCAGGAGGAGGATGTCCGGCCGCTGCATCAGGGCCTTGGCCAGGGCAATGCGCATCTGCCAGCCGCCGGAAAATTCCTGGGTCTGGCGCTCCAAATCCCGGCGGGAAAAGCCGAGGCCCAAAAGCACCTGCTCCGCCTGAGCCTCCCGGCGATACCAGCCAGACTCCTCCAGCCAGATGGTAATCTGGTGGTGGCGCTCCAGCAAGGGGCCGCTCTTTTGACGGGAATCCTTGAGGGCATCCCCAATCTCCTCCAGTTCCCGCTGGAGCTGGTAGCCATAGTCAAAGGCCCGGTCAGCCTCCTGACGCAGGGTGCAGCCTGCATGGACAATGCCAGACTGAGGCAGATACACAATGCGGGCATCCTTCTGGGCAATCCGCTGACCGCTGTCGGGAGCCAGCTCCCCGGCCATAATCTTCATGAGGGTGGACTTGCCGGAACCATTGGCACCGCTGAGGGCCGCCTTGGTACCCGCCGACAGATTCACCGACACATCCTTCAGAATGTCCCGCTCCCCAAAGGCCAGAGACACCTTTGAAAATTGAACGAAGGCCATGGCAGAATCCTTCAGCTTCCCTGGCGGGAAAAGAAGATGATCACCGGGTTGGAGCTTCTGTCGGAAACCGTCTTTCCGTTGAAATGGGCTCCATTGGCACTTTCAAGACGCAGCCCCGTCTCCTCAATCTTGTACAGGAAGTGCACCTCCCGAGTCCCCTTGTCAAAGTGGAAGGTCATCACGCCGTCATACCGTCCGGTCAGCGAGCGGGACAGGAAATAATCGAAGGACACCCTTCCCCGACCCAAGGCTCCCTGGGGAATTACCGCCGGCTGCAGCTGACGATAGCCGCTCCACTGGAACTGGTTCTCCCCGCTGAAGGTGAGCTTTCCATAGTTGGAGCTGGAGAACACCGGCCCGAAGGCTTCCAGTTCGGCATACAGCTGCTGTCGACGACGTGTCTCCTGGGCGATGAGTGAATCCACCGACTCATCCAAAAGCACAAAGTCGTAGGAGGTGGGCCGGCCATAGTCATCCGTGTACTGCACCACAATGTAGTCATCCTTTCTGATGGTGACACTGATGGGGGTGTCGGTAAACTGGTACTTGTTGGTGCCAGTCTTCTCCACCCCAACGTAGGGGAAGGACACCGCAAGGTCATCCACCTTCAGCTGCACCGTGCCGGACTGGGCGCCAGTGTCAAAGCGATACCGCTTTTCCAGCTGCTCCAGATCCAGATTGCGAGACTCCACCATGTTCCGATAGCTGTCGGGATGCCAGCGTCGTGCCAGCATCTTCTGCAGCACCTCGTCCTGCTGCTTGGTTGCAGCTGCCACCGGTGCAGTTTCCTGTTCATCCACTTCCCTGTTGTCGAAGAGCCGCAGATTGTAGGAAAAGCACCAGCCCTGGGTTCCGTCACTGGTGAGCACCCGCAGCCATTCGCCCTCCATGGCATTCTTTCCAGACATGACCGCTGCACCTTCGCCACGATACAGCACCTTGATGACCTCATCCTTCCGCAGGCGGTATACCTGCTTGGCCGTGTTCACCGGCTCGGCACGCATGGGCAAACCATCCAATGCCACCCGGGCGTACTGGTACTGGTATTCAGCGTACCGACTGAAAGACTTCTCTGCGGCGGACTTGGAGGCTGGCTCCGTAATCTGCCACAGGGGCACCTCGAATTTCTGGTCGGAATCCATGGTGCCGATAACGTATGTTTGGGAGATGTTGGACTTGATGTACACAGGAACAATGTCGCCATCATTCAGGTTCTGCTCCGGCAAGGACCAGAGCATGACGCTGTAGCCCATTCGGTCGGAACAACTGGTTGCAAACAAGACAAAAAGCAGGAGCCCGCAAATGACTGCGGGAAACCCACAAATAGTAGCTCTAAAAGATAATCCCTTTGACATGGTATAGAGGATACCATAAAGAAAAGAGCGAGGAAAGCCCCCGCCCTTTTTCCTTATCGTACCTTCAGCATGATTCCCAGCAGGGCCATGGTTATCAGGGCCTGCATGATCATGAACTTGATGAGAACCTGGGTGGGAGACCAGCCGTGGTTGTGCCGCATGTGGTCGTGGAGGGGGAATCGAATCTTGGAAAAGACCCGGATCTTGAAGAACCGCAAAAGGAGTATCTTCAGCAGTCCCATGCCGCCGTTCACGAAGATGATGGAGGAGGTGGCCAGAATCAGGAAGGGATTGCCGCTCACCAGCACACAGACTCCGATGTAAAAGCCCAGGGCACGGCTTCCAGCATCTCCCATCAGCACCTTGCTGGGAAAGGCATTGTGCCACAGGTAGCCCATCAGGACACCCGCCAAAGCGAAGGTCATCACCGCCCAGCTGGCCCCCTGGCTGATGTGGGGAACCAGCAGGTAGGAGGCAATCTCCTTGTGGCCCAACACAAAGTAGAAGAGGCATCCCATGGTGATGAGGGCAATCAGCACCAGGGTACTGGAAAGACCGTCAACGCCGTCGGTGCAGTTGGTGGTATTGATGGAAAGCCACAGAATGACGGTGGCCATCATGATGTAGAGCCAGGGAGCCACCACCAGTGACTCCGAAAGGAAGGGGAGCCAGATGGAGACAGTGCCGTCCTCCGTTGTCCGTGAAATGAAGCTGTACAGGAGGATGGCGGCCACCAGACAGATGGCCAAATCCAGGGCTCCCTTCAGGTACTCCCCCCAGCTGGTGGTGCTGCGGTCGTCAAGGAAGCCGGTGACCATGGTGAGCCAGGTAAGGGCCAACATACAGGCCTGCAAACCACGCAGCGGCACCACCAGCACACAAATCAGGGTGAAGAAGGTGATGAACACAGACCCAGCCCCCGTGGGCTTCCCCTTGGCAGCTTCCGCCGTCAGGGTAAACTCCCGCCCCCGGTCCTGGGGAAGCCAGCCGTAGAATTTGGGCAGGAGAAAACAGGTGACAAAGAAGCCGAGATACAGGGCCAGCACAATCAGCACCACATAGGACTGCAAAAGCCGTGCCGGCCCAAAGGATTCCATCAGCCAAGCAGCAAGGTAAAAGAGCACCATCTACCCCTTAGTGCTTGAAGTGGCGTGTCCCGGTGAACACCATGGCGATGCCATGCTTGTTGCAGGCATCGATGGACTCCTGGTCCCGCAGGGAGCCGCCGGGCTGGACAATGGCCTTGATACCGAATTCGGCGGCCTTTTCCACACAGTCGGCGAAGGGGAAGAAGGCGTCGCTCACCAGCACCTGGGCAGCCTCGACCTTGGCGGCGTCGGTGACAGCCTTGGCCCGCTCCAGCGCCTGTCCGGCCGCCCAGATGCGGTTTGTCTGGCCACAGCCAATGCCGATGGCGGCCCGATCCTTGATCACCAGGATTGCGTTTGACTTGGCGAACATGGCCACCGCCATGCCAAAGGCCATCTCGTCAATCTGAGCCTGGGTGGGGCGGGCCTTGGTCACAATGTCCCAGCGGCTGAACAGCTCATTGTCCCGATTCTGCACCAAAAGGCCGCCGTCTACAGCGATGCACTCCCAGTCCTCGTCGGCAGATACGGCAGCCACC
Organism: uncultured Spirochaetales bacterium; assembly: GCA_946061495.1. Lineage (GTDB taxonomy): Bacteria > Spirochaetota > Spirochaetia > Treponematales > Treponemataceae > Treponema_F. Next base: position 8,904 of record CAMGSV010000021.1, read on the forward strand.
ACCAGCCGCAGGTTCTTCTTCTCAGCGAACACCGCCTTGGCCTCCTCGGTAAAGCCAGGAGCGACAATCACCTCCAGGAAGCACGTGCTCATTTCCTCTGCCGCAGCCTTGTCCACCACGGCGCTGCATCCCACAATGCCGCCAAAAATGGAGACGGGATCACAGTCATAGGTCTTCTTGTAGGAATCAAGCACGGAGGCTCCCAGGGCAGCGCCACAGGGGGTGTTGTGCTTCAGGGCAACGGTGAAGACGCTGCTGGAGGCCTCCCCAAAGGATACGGACAGGGGGGTACCAGAGGGATTGGCCTTGGAGCCGTCAGCCAGCTTGCCGCAGATGGGCCCCTCCCACTGGGAATAGTCGGTGCCGGAAACGCTGGCGGCCTGACGCACAAACCGATTGAAGGCACAAACGGCCTTCCAGGCCACGTCCAGATCACGGATGTTGTTGTAGGAAAGCTCCTTGCCCTGCAGCTGCTCCATGCCACCAAAGGCACCCCTTCGATCTGCCCACAAATAGAGGGCAGCCTGCTGATGACCGTTCTCCCCGTAGCGCAGGGACTGCCCCTTCACCAAGGACATGGGATAGTACTGGGGCAGCAGGGGATCAAAGGTGGCATTTCCATCCTGATCCACACAGGCATCGAGGCCGTCGAACATAAAGCGACACACGGCGGCATCGTAGGCACTGGTGAGGTTGAACACCTTGCCAGCCAGGCGGCGGTGCAGCACCAGATTCTTGGAGCCGCCACTGATTTCTGCCATGGCATCGGCATAGTCGGCGGGGTCCGTGAGCACCAGCACGTCCTGCCAGTTCTTGGCGGCGGAACGGAGCATGGTGGGGCCACCGATATCGATGAATTCCACCGTCTCCTCAAAGGAAAGCCCCGCCTGCACCTTGTCAAAGAAGGGATAGAGGTTGACGCACACCAAGTCGATGGGAGCCACTCCCAGCTGGTTCAGGGAATCCATGTGGGCGGCCTTGTCCCGGATGGCAAGAATTCCTGCATGAACCTTGGGATGGAGGGTCTTCACCCGGCCGTCGAGACACTCCGGGAACTCGGTCACGGCGCTCACATCGGTGACAGGAACTCCCTGCTCTACCAGATACTTGGCGGTTCCGCCAGTGGAAAGAATCTCCCAGTCATTCTTATGCAGAAAGCTGGCCAGCTCCAGCACACCATCTTTGACAAAAACACTGATAAGGGCACGTCTGCGCATTGCTACACCTCGTTGAATTGCATTGTATTCAAGCAGTATACACAATTCTCATAGAAAGGCCAAGGGAGGGGACCCAGACTTTCTTCTGGAAAAGGAGACTGGAGACTCCCAGAAAAAATCCCGGCATCCTGAAGAATGCGTCAGCAGGACACCGGGTCACAGACTTATGAGTAGTAGCGAGCCGTCAGGGCATCCGCCAGCACCGAGGCCTGGTTCAAGGTTCTGATTGTCAGGGGAACCAGCAACGGCATGAGAATCCGTATTTTTGAGAAGAAGCCCGACGCCTCACCCAATCCGCCCCGAATCAGCTGAATCTTCACAATGAGGGCAGCCTCCTGAGCCAGCAGCGGCACAAAGCGGAACACAATCCCTGCCACCAGCGTCACGTGACGCACCGGCAGCCCGCACTTTGCCAGGGGAAACAGGAGGCCCTCCAGTCCGTCAAGAATCTCCTGCTCGGAAATGGAGAAGACAAACACCGACAGGGAGATGAAGGCAGCGGTGAGATGCAGCAGCAGCAACACCCCCGCCAGAATCTTTGCGTCGGTGACAACCATCACGCCATACTCCCACACCACCGTGTCATCCGGCATCACCGGCAGGAAGAGCACCTGCACCAGAAAGAAGAACAGGAGCCAGGGAATGATCTTCAGCAGGGCCTTGAACCCGCTTTCCAACGGATAGCGGGCCAGCAGAGCATAGACCAGCACCAAGCCCACGCAGATGCCTGCGGGAATGATGCTTTTGGTCACGAAGGAAAAGATGAACAGACAGAGGAACAGCAGGTACTTGCCCAAGGCTGGAAGCTTTTGAATCAACGAGGACTTGTTGCTTCCTGCAGAAAAACTCCGGCCAAAGCTGGACAGAAACTTCAGCAGGCCCACCCCTTGCAGGGGTTCCTGCTTGTGGAGCATACCAATTTCCTCGAATGCATGGTCAGGAGCCTGGCCCTTGGCGAGGCGCTCCTCTACCAGCACCTCCTTGATGGACACCGGAACAGTGGGTGCCAGTCGCACAATGCGATGGGCCAGCAACGCCTCGTCCTCACGGTGGGTGGTGAACAGCACCGTCTTTCCCGCCTGCACCAGGGACAGAAGCATCTCCATCACCCTGCGGCGGCTCTTGGCATCAAGACCTGCGGTGGGCTCGTCAAAGAGCAGCACCTGCCCCTCCATGGCGATGATTCCCGCCAGGGACACCTTCCGCTTCTCGCCGCCGGAAAGAGTCATGGTCTGTCGCTCACCAAAATCCTCGTAGGGAAGCCCCACCTGGGCCATGGCAAAACGCACCTTTTCCACCAGCTCCTGGCCGTCCACTCCTTGGTTCATGGGACCAAAGGCCACGTCATCGGCGGCAAATTCCTCGAACAGGCCATGGTCACTGTCCTGCAAGGCCAGCAGGGGTCGAGCGTTACTGTATACGGAACCAGCCTGACTGTGGAGCAGTCCGGAGGCAATTTCCATCAGGGTGGACTTGCCACAGCCTGAGGGACCCATCAAAGCAGTGAGCCGACCAGCCTCCACGGCCAGAGAAAATTTATCAAACAGGGATTTCTTGGAGAGCATCTGTTCGGCAGAGAACGCATCCTGGTCATAGGAAAAGGTGATATCATGGAACACCAGGGCAGCCTCGTTCTGGAATCCCTCCGGAATCTCGTCGGAATACTCCTCCGACAGGGGGAGCCACCCCATGGAGGGACAGGGAACAAATGTACCTGGAGGTAGGGGCGTGCCGAAAAGGCGTTCCTCCATACTGGAGTCCTGCTTGAAGGCCTGGCACGAACCATCAAAAATCACCTGGCCACCATTCATGGCAATGACACGATGAGCTCGGTGGGCCTCCTCCAAGCTATGGGTGATGTGGAGAACGGTCTTCCCCTGCTGGTGCCACACATCCACCAAATCGAGAAGATGGCTGCGGGAAGCCTGGTCAATCATGGAGGTGGACTCATCAAGCACCAACAGGTCTGGATGGAGGGCGGTGATGCCAGCCACACCCAGCTTCTGCTTCTGCCCCTGGGAAAGGTCACGAGTCTTGCTCAGCAGCCGTTCCAACAGGCCCACCGCCTCAAGGCTGGCCACCGTCCGACAGGCAATCTCCTCTCTGGAGCAGCCCAGATTCCGGGGACCAAAGGAGGTGTCTGCCTCCACGATATTGGCAACAATCTGGTCGCCGGGGCTCTGGAACACCAGGCCAATGCGAAGGTTCTCCTGCAAGGAGATGGTTCCAGCGGTTGGAGAGAGATACCCGCATATAAGTCGAGCCAAGGTGCTCTTTCCAGAGCCGTTAGCCCCAAGAATGGCAATATATTCACCCGTTTCCACGGAAAAGGAGACGTCCTTTACGGCATCCAAGTTCCGCTCGGGATAGGAAAATGTCAAATCTTGGATTTTTACAACAGACATGGAACCGATTATACCTCTTTTGTTTCCATATTTCTACAGCCAGAGGGGACTCTTGAAAAAATTATCCGTTCAGTTCCCGCACCAAAGCGGCGATTCGTTCCAGGGCAACCTTTATCTTGTTGATGTCCGTGGCATAGCAGCAGCGGATGTACCCCGCCCCACCGACACCGAACACATCCCCCGGCACCACCGCCACCTGGTACTCATTGATGAGCCGGGTGGCAAACTCCTCCGCCGTCAGACCGGTGGAGCTGATGTTGGGAAAGATGTAGAAGGCACCCTCCGGCTCAACCACCTCCAGTCCCATCTCCACAAAGGCCTTGTACATCAAATTCCGCCGCTGCTGATAGGAGACTCGCATCCGCTCCACCTCCCCCCAGCCGCTCCGCAGTCCCTCCAGGGCGGCGTACTGGCTCATGATGGGGGCGCAGATGGTGCTGTACTGGTGCAGCTTGTACACCTGTTCCATCAGCTGGGCGCAGCAGCACAGGTAGCCGATTCGCCAGCCGGTCATGGCAAAGGCCTTGGAGAATCCGTTGAGGACGATGGCGTAGTCCTTCATGCCGGGAAATGAGGCGATGGAGCAATGCTGGTTGCCGTCATACACCAGCTCGCAGTACACCTCGTCGGAAAGCACCCAAATCTGATGGTGCCTCACCACCTCCGCAATCTTCTCCAGCTCGGCGGCGGAAATCATGCGGCCCGTGGGATTGCTGGGAGAGCAGAGCATCAGTGCCTTGGTCTTAGGCGTGATGGCAGCCTCGATCTGCGCCGCCGTGGGATAGAATCCGTTGACGGAGGTGTCCAGATGCACCAGCGTGGTGTCGCAGAGGGCCGCCAGGGGCTGGTAGGACACGTAGCAGGGCTCGCAAATGATGATTTCATCCCCAGGATTCAGCACGGCCCGCAGCACTGCGTCGATGGCCTCGGACACACCGATGGTCACCAGCACCTCCGTGGCAGGATTGTAGTGAAGGGCATAACGCTCCAAATAGCGGGAAATTTCCTGCCGCAGCTCCGGCAGGCCCCAGTTGGAGGTGTAGGAGGTGTGACCCTGCTCCAGGTGGTAGTAGGCCTCCTCCCGCATAACCCAGGGTGTGGAAAAGTCCGGCTCTCCCACTCCCAGCGAAATGATGTCATCCCGTCCCTGAATCAGCTCGAAAAACTTGCGAATGCCAGAGGGCGGAGTCCCAGTAATCTTTTGTGAAAAACGATCGCTTCTGCTGTTCATCAGGCAGTCACTCCCTGTCGTCTGTCCTTCTTCTCGTCCACATAGAGCACGTCGTTTTCCTTGTAGGCCTTCAGCACAAAGTGGGTCTTGGTGCTTTTGACCCCATTGAGGGTAGACAGCTTGCGGGCCACAAAGAAGGCCACCTCCTGCAATGACTCCCCCTCGATGACCACCTTCAAGTCGTAGCCACCGGACATGAGGTAGAGGGACTTCACCTGGGGATAGCGGTAGATTCGGTCGGCAATGGCGTCAAAGCCATGCTCCCGCTCCGGTGTCACCTGAATCTCGATTTCCGCCCGCACCCTTTCCTTGGACTCCGCCACCTTGTCTGGATTGACGATGGCGGCATATTTCAGGATAACACCGTCCGTCTCCAGCTTTCTGATGATGTCCGCCACCTCGTCCTCGCTGCGCTTTGTCATGGCGGCAATGTCCGCCACAGACAGGCGGGCATTATTCTGCAGCAAATGCACAATCTCTTCCATAAACTGTTCAACTCCTTTTGTTGTCGCAGGCCTGGCGACACAGCCGCCGCACCTCATCCAAGTCCGCCTGTACCATCCAGCTGCCCCCCACTGCCAGCACATTCTTCTGCTGGAGGTATTCCTTCATGTTGGCCTCATTGATGCCGCCGGTGGGAATAAACTTCACCTGGGGATAGGGGCCAGCCAGGGCCTTCAGCATGGCCACGCCACCCAAAACCTGGGCAGGAAAGAGCTTCAGCACCTGCAGGCCCTTTTCCAAGGCCGCCTCAATCTCGGTGGGGGTGGCCACGCCAGGAATCATGGGAATGCTGGCGGCCAGCACCTGATCTATAACCGAGCCGTTGGAACCGGGAGCCACCACAAACTGGGCTCCTGCGTCAATGGCCGCCTGGGCCTGCTGGCTGGCAAGCACCGTACCAGCTCCCACCAGCACCTGGGGAACCTCCCGACGGATGGCAGCGATACCGTCAGCGGCGGCCTCGGTTCTAAATGTCACCTCCGCCACGGGAATGCCGCCCTCCAACAGGGCGCGGGCCAGGGGAACCGCATCCTCCACCCGCTCCAGCTTGATGACGGGAATGACGCCCGCCTTGCCAATGGCATCGTATAACTTGGAAAAATCCTGTGTCATACCCACTACCTCTGCACCCGGCCGGAGACACCGCCCGCCATGAGAGCCAGCACCTCATCCTTGGTGATGAGGTTGAAGTCTCCGGGAATGGTGTGCTTCAGGCAGGAAGCTGCCACGGCAAAGTCCAGGGCCCGCTCCTCCTCCGGGAATTCCTGCAGGCCGTAGATGAGGCCCGCCGCAAAGGCATCGCCACTGCCCACCCGGTCCACAATGTCTGCAATCTCGTACTTCTTTGAGCGGTGAAAGCCTCCCATGCCCAACAGCACTGCCGACCATCCGTTGCTGTCGGCAGAATGACTTTCCCGCAGGGTGATGGCCACCAGCTCCACTGTGGGATACAATTCACGCACCCTCTCTGCCAGCTGACGGTAGCTTTCCTCCTCCAGATGGCCTGAGTCCACGTCCACCAGCGGCGCAGCAATGCCCAGAGATTTCTGGATGTCCTCCTCGTTGGCAATCACCACATGACAAAATTCCATCAGGGGAACCATCACCTCCGGGGCGGACTTGCCGTATTTCCACAATTTCTTTCTATAGTTTAAGTCCACGGAAACGGTGAGCCCCGCCCCTTGGGCAGCCTCCATGGCCTCCAGGGTGGCATCTGCTGCAGCCTGGGAAATGGCCGGGGTTATGCCCGACACATGGAGCCAGTGCGCCCCCTCAAATATCCGCTGCCAGTCAAAGCTACCAGCCCCGCAGCGGGAAATGCAGCTTTCCTCCCGGTCGTAGACCACCACCGAGGGACGGGCGCAGGATCCGTTCTCAAAAAAATAGATTCCCAGGCGGCCCTCTCGCTCCTGTCGCACAGCGGACACGTCCACACCGTATCCACGCAAGCAGGAAAGGGCCGCCCGCCCCACCGGATTGTCCGGCACGGCGGTGACATAGGAGACCTCACGGCCAAGGTGGGCCAGGGACACGGCAACATTTGCCTCGCCACCGCCAAAGGTAGCCTCCAGTGCCGGGGACTGGAAGAACCGCTCCTGCCCCGGAGACTTGAGCCGCAGCATAATCTCGCCAAAGGTAATTATTCGTGCCATTGCAGTCGCTCCTCTAGTGGCGACGAAGGAGTGACATAGCTTCCTTCTTCCTGTCCAGATAGCCGGAATCCTCAAGATACTTGCGGCGGGTCATCACCAACTCAATGAGTTCCTGATACATGCGGAAGTCCACCTCCAGCGCCAGGGGGAAGATGAAGAACTCGGTCTCGTCGCAGTACCGCTCGATGAAGGCCTGGTCGGTGACAAAGCCCATGGAAATCATATTGCTGATGCGGTCGGCGCACTTGAGGGTCTTGGCCTTCATGCTGCCATGCTCGATGATGCCCCGCAGGAACTCGCTCTTGGTCTGGCCCTCCTTCTTGGAGACCTCCATCACCAGGTCGTAGACAAGGCCAGACTCGGAGTCAATCTCCAGAATCAAGTTGCGGTTGAAGTCGGGGATGTCCTCGATGACATCATGAATGACGGCGGCCTTCAGCAGAACGCTGTCGATGTAGCCGTAGTCAATCAAGATGCTCATGGTGTCCAGCTGGTGGCGGAACATATTGCCGCCGGAATGGCGCCGCTTTCCGATGAGGGCGGTGGCTATCTGCATGTAGGGGGCAAGATAGATTCCCTTGAGATGAAGCATGTCCTGGTCTTTCATCTGCATACTGAGCTCCTTCCACGCTTGAGGCCGTGGCAGCCTGAATCCGACGTGGCCGGGCAAGCCACATCGGATAAAAACAAGTCCTTACAAACTATCGATATAAGATGTCAGCTTCTCGATACGCCGCTTGGTGTTCTCCAGCTTCTCCCGTTCCGCCTCCACCACCGGGGCCGGAGCGTTCTGGGCGAATTTTCCGGAGAGCTTTGCACTCACCTTATCGGCAAAGGCCTGCTCGTTGGCCAGCTCCTTCTTGAACCGGGCCAAAAGCTGGTCCAGGTTGATGCTGCCCTCCACCAGCAGGAAGGCCTCGAAGCCCTCCCCCACCGCACCGATTGCCCGCTGGGGCTTGGTGTCGGTAAAGTCGATGGCGGACACCCCAGCCAAAAGCTGGATCAGGTCGGCCTTCTCCCGGCACACCTGGGCAGGACTGTCGGGAGTCAGCTGCAGGGCGATGTTCAGCTTGGCGTCGGGGGAGAGGCCACACTCGGCACGCAAGGCCCGCACGGAGCGAATCACCTCCTGCAGCACCTGGAAGCGGCGGGCCACCACCTCGTCCTGCCGATCCTGACAGGGGACGGGATAGGGACCAGCCATCAGCATTCCGGTGTAGAGGGAATCTGAAACAACCTTCAAGCCCGCCCCTCCCAGAGTCGCCATGGCAGCCCTGCGGTTTTCCACCAGCTGGGCCACCGGCAGCTTGCTGTAGATTTCCTCGGTGACGAAGGGCAGATAGGGATGGAGCAGGCGCAGGCTCTCCTCCAGCACGTTCAGCAGCACGGAAATGGCCCGATCCTTCTCATGGTCGTCCCCATGGCGGAAGGACAGCTTGGTGGCCTCCACGTACCAGTCGCAGAAGTCGTTCCAGAAGAACTCGTAGAGGGCCTGGGCTCCGTCATTGTAGCGGTAGCCCTCCAGTGCGGAGCGGGCGTTGCGGGCGGCCAGGTCAAGGCGGCCGTAAATCCACCTGTCCAGCTCCGTCAAGTCATTCTGGCTTATGGGCAAAAGCTCCCGCCCCTCCAGATTGCCCAGGATGTAGCGGCTGGCGTTCCAAATCTTGTTGGCAAAGCGGCTTCCCAGCTTGAAGCTCTCCTTGTCCACCAGCACGTCCTGTCCCTGGGCACACATAAAGCCCAGGGTGAATTTCAGCGCGTCGGAGCCGAACTCATCGATGATTTCCAAGGGATCCAGGCCGTTGCCCAAGCTCTTGCTCATCTTGCGACCCTGCTTGTCACGCACCAGCCCGTGGATGTAGATGTCACGGAAGGGAGCCCTGCCGGTGAACTCAAGGCCGGCCATAATCATGCGGCTCACCCAGAAGAAGATGATGTCGTAGGCGGTGACCAGGGCTGTGGTGGGATAGAAGGTGGCCAGGTCGGCAGTCTTGTCCGGCCAGCCCAGGGTGCTGAAGGGCCACAGCCAGCTGGAGAACCAGGTGTCCAGCACGTCGGGATCCTGACGGAGTTTTTCGGCGGCTGCACCGCACTTTGGACAGGCTGCAGGATCGGTGCGGGAGACAATCATCTGGCCGCACTCCTGGCAGTACCACACAGGAATCCGGTGGCCCCACCACAGCTGGCGGCTGATGCACCAGTCCCGGATGTTCTCCATCCAGTGGGAATAGGTGTTCTCCCACTTGCGGGGATAGAAGACAATCTCGCCATTTTTCCAGGCAGCCAGGGCCTTGTCTGCCAGCGGGCGCATCTTTACAAACCACTGGTCGCTGAGGTAGGGCTCCACCACGGTGTTGCAGCGGTAGCAGTGACCCACGGCGTGATTGATTTTTTCCTCCTCCTTGAACAGCCCTGCAGCCTCCAGGTCTGCAACCACCACCTTGCGGGCTTCCTTGCAGCTCATGCCACGGTACTGCTCAGGGCAGTTGTCGTTCAGGGTGCCGTCGGGATTCAGGATGTTGATGATTTCCAGATTATGACGCTTGGCCACCTCCCAGTCGTTGGGGTCGTGGGCGGGGGTAATCTTTACCACACCAGTCCCGAAGGCCCGGTCAACGTAGGTGTCCGCCACCACCGGGATGCTGCGGCCGGTGAGGGGCAGGATGACCCGTTTGCCGATGAGCTCCTGGTAGCGGGGATCCTCCGGGTGGACGGCCACGGCGGTGTCTCCCAAAAGGGTTTCCGGGCGGGTGGTGGCAATCTCGATGCGGCTGCCACCGGGAAAGACACTGCCGTCCTCTAGGGTGACGGCAGGAATGGAGGCTCCGCCCTCAATCTCGTAGTAGATGTGGTACATGGCACCGGCAGTGTCGCTGTGCTCCACCTCGTCGTCCGCCAGGGCGGTGCCGCAGGAGGTGCACCAGTTCACCAGATAGTTGCCCCGGTAGATGAGCCCCCGCTCGTAGAGGGTGACAAAGACCTCCCGCACCGCCTTGGAAAGCCCCTCGTCCAGAGTAAAGCGCTCCCGGCTCCAGTCCACGCTGTTGCCCAATTTTCGCTGCTGGCGGGTGATGATTTCGTGGTGCTCCCGCTTTACCTCCCAGGTGCGCTCCAGAAACTGCTCCCGTCCCAAATCCCTGCGGGAAAGCCCCTGAGCCTTCAGGCGGCGCTCCACCACGTTCTGGGTGGCGATTCCCGCATGGTCGGTGCCGGGAACCCACAGCACATTGTCCCCCCTCATGCGGTGGTAGCGAACCACAATATCCTGCAGGGTATTGTTGAGGCCATGGCCCATGTGGAGGACACCGGTGACGTTCGGCGGGGGAATCACCACGGTAAAGGGCTCGTCCCTGCCCTCCCCACAGCCGCAAGCGCAGCCGTGGACCGGGGAGTCCGGGTCGCTTTTCGGCTTGAAATAGCCCCCCTCCTTCCACTCAGCGTAAATTCTATCCTCAAAGTCCTTGGGATTATATGCCTTTTCCAGTTCAATACCCTTCATATACCTGCTCCAGTCAAATAAAGTCGCCTCGTAAAAAACGGCAGCTTCCTTCCATTTCTTATGAGAAAAATCACCTCCAGTATAGCGAATTCAGAGGATTTGGGAAATAGCTTCCGCAGGAACAGAGTCCGGCACTGCGAATCTGGCTGTTCTGTCCAACAACAATCGGATTTGCTCGGAACTAACGTTCCTCGCTTTTCCTGCCGTGAGTTTTGTTGGGGACGAACAAATCTGGTAGTTTGCCCAGTTACTGGGGAGCTTGGGGAAAATTGCCACACGGATTTGCCCAAGTCTAACGACCTTCGCTTTTTCTTGCTGCGGGTTCCGTTCGGAACGAACAAATCTGGCCTGTGGCCAGTTCTGCAAGGAAATGATTGAATTGGTGGCTCCCGCCACCTGCGAATCCGCTTGTAAGATTCCACCCTCGCCATCGGCTATGGTTGCTGGGCCTGTCCGCTAGCGGGCCATCAAAGCACCCCGCAAAAAAAACACCTGCTAAGCCGCAGCCCGACAGGTGCTGAATGGGATGGTAGTTTTTAGTGGCTAGTGGTTAGTTGTTAGTTGTTAGTGCAGGGAAGCGAGGCGGGAGGTCGCTTTTTGGACGTGCCATTACTCCTCCTGCCCGGAGTTGGGTTCCAAGGGCAGGGAGTAGCAACTCCAGCCGCTTTTCCTTGGAACTCAACAGATTATTGCTGGCGCAAGGATGAGTGTCAATTTTCCCTTGGCGTAGTCCGTGGTGACACGGATCCGATAATCGCCCGACGAGCCACCGGAGCTGTGGCCTCCACGGTGACCTTGGGCTCCTC
>CAMGSV010000022.1 GCA_946061495.1 uncultured Spirochaetales bacterium
CTTCAATAAGTATGCACCTATTGTCACAACTACTGCTGCAGTGATAACGGCGGTTATTGCTATCTTGAATTTTATTGATGGGGGGGGGGGCTATTAAAGACCCAAACTCCGGGTTATAATTCAATTGCGAAACAAGCGTACTCCTAAAGAAAGGAGTGCGCTTGCCATCGCTGCCGTTTATAGTAAAAAATGGTAAAAATATATGCCGCTTGTAAAAGATGGGAATGGCAGATGATGCTTGATTAGTAGCTGTCAGCAGTGTTTACCCTGACGCAAATACAGGTCTGCCAGGGTGAGCCAAGTCATGGCCTCTACTACTGGCACGATTCGTGGGCAGAGACACACGTCGTGGCGGCCATGGATGGCTAGGGTCGTGTCCTGCCATTGACCTTCCACCTTGGCGACGGTCTGCTGCTCCAAAAAGATGCTGGGTACGGGCTTTACTGCCACGTTGAACAGGATGGTGTTGCCGGAGGAGATGCCCCCCAGTATGCCGCCGGCATTGTTCGTTCGGAATGCTGGCTGGGTGGTACCATCGTCACCGTGGTGCAGGTACAGAGCATCGTTCATGGTGCTGCCGGTAAGGTCAACACAGCCAAAGCCGGCGCCGAATTCCACACCCTTTACGGCTCCAATAGAAACCATAGCCTTTGCCAGCTCCGCATCAAGCTTGTCGAATACCGGTTCGCCAAGGCCTGCAGGAACTCCGGTAACCTGGCACTGCACCAGACCGCCGGCACTGTCTCCCTGGCGGCGCAGCTGGTCGATGCGCTGGGCCATGGCTTCGGCGGCGGTTAAATCAGCAGCCCGCAAAGGATTCTGCTCTATGACGGAAAGGTCGATGGTCTGGCAGGAGATGCCCGCCGCCCGCAACGTGAATGCAGTGACGGAAATCTCGGTGGAGGCGGTGAGAAAGGCCTTGGCCACGGCTCCTGCTGCTACTCGGGCGGCAGTTTCCCGTCCTGATGAGCGGCCACCTCCACGATGGTCACGGATGCCATATTTTTGGGTGTAGGTGTAGTCGGCATGGCCTGGACGAAAGGTATCCTTCAGTGCGTCGTAGTCCTTGGAGTGCTGGGAGGTGTTGGGAATCAGAATGGCGATGGGTGTGCCGGTGGTACGGCCCTCAAAGACACCGCTAAGAATCTGACAGGCGTCAGCCTCCTTGCGGGCGGTGACGGAGGCGTTGAACTGTCCATCATGGTGGCCGGGCCGCCGTCTGTCCAGCTCCTTCTGGATGATTGTCTCGTTTAGGGGGATGCCGCTAGGACAGCCATCCACCACCACACCCAGGGCGGCTCCATGGCTTTCCCCAAAGGTTGTTATCTTAAAAAATGTGCCAAAACTACTTCCAGCCATGGTTCCTCCCTATTTGTGCAGCAGCTGCCCCACACTCACAATGTCGTATCCTGCGTCAAGAATGGCTGCAATCAGCAGGTCAAGCTTGTCATAGAGATAGTCCTGTCGTGTTCCCCCGCTCACTCCCACTGATACAGGAATTACCATGCCGTCCTTCAGCGTGTTGGTAATTTCCTCTATTATGGTGGCGGCTGTTTGGTAGGAGGTAATGTCGGTGGTGGCTGCCATTTGGAAGGTGACGTCATCCTTGGGATTGAGGCTTCTGTCCACATAGGTGTAGCCCGCCAGCTCTCCTGCCTCCAGAATCTGCGGATTTCCCTGGTAGTGGGGCGCATGCCAGATGACGGACAGCTCCCGTTCTGTCAGATCGTAGAATTCATCCTCATTTCTGGCCAAGCCTCGTCGGATGTAGTTTGTATCAATCAGAAAATCCTGGTTGGCGGTGAGGTCGATGGCCGTGTAGAACATGGAGCCGCATTCATGGCCTGCCTCCACAATCCGACCTGTCTCGGCAGGATATCGCCGAATGAATTCACCATTGACGAAGAACGTGGAACGGATGTTGTATTTCTCCAGAATCTGGAGGATTTTCGCCAGTCCATCGGAATTGTCCAGCGCGTCGAAGGTCAGAGCCACCGTGGGACGGCCGTCCTGCTTCTTGGCAGCTGGCGGGTAAAATGCCTTTGTAACAGTGGCACCTTTCAAAGTGCGGATATAGGGCATGTTGGTGAAATTCTTGTTTGGACTCGTATCCAGAAAGATTCTGTAATTGCTGTTGCCAATCTTTGGCTCTTCCATCTCCACCAGTTGGGAATAACTCCAGCTTCCGGAGGTATGATTGTATTCCATGATGCCCCATGGTGTTTCCAAAATAGGATTGCCGGTGGAGGAATTCCAGCTATATCTGGTGGCAGACACTGGAAAGAGTACTGACAGCGCATTTTGACTATTTCTGTTTACCTGCCAGCTCACTACGGCATCCCGTGTTCCTATGTATATGGTAGCTTCGTTGCCCCAGGTGTAATCGATGACCTGCCTGCAGTCAAGGCTGGCAACGAGGGTCCAGGTGTCCACATCATAGACGAAAAGTTCGTTCTCGGTACGTCCGAGAAGGAGCTGTCCCATGGGAGATAGTAGGGGCTCCGATATATTTTGAGGTACCTCCAGGACAACTGCCTGGACCTGTCCTGCATGGACCTCGAGCCGGTAGATGTTGCTGTTGGTGTTGCCAACGGTATGATATTGGAACCAGAGGATGGGATTGCCCCTCTTGTCCCAAAAGATCTTGCAGTCTTGGGTGGAGCCCACCAAGGACACCTGGGTTCCGGTGTACATCTGCCGCACGAAGGTGGCACTGCCGGGAAGGGATAGGTATGATATGGTTCGTTGGTGTCCGGCCATAACCATAGCGGTACAATCGGCATTGATGCTGAAGGTATCTGTAGATGAGAAAGGGTGGGGGAGACGGCCCACAATGGTACCGATACCCACAAAATCGGAGTAGAGGGCCCTGGTGTACAGCTCATAGATGGGGATGCGGTACACCAGGTCATTGGTGATGTACACCAGATTCTTTTCGGAGGCCCAGGCCACACAGTTGATGGTTCCCGGTCCCACTCGTCGAAGATGCTCTGGCACCTGGTTTGACTTGAACATGGACTCAGGCTCGGTGAAGTACAGGCTGCCGTTCTTCTCATACACCAGGAATTTGCTGTCGGGTGACCAACGCACCGGCACCTGGGTAAAGCTCATCTCCGTTTCTGCCACCAGCTCTGTCTCGGTGTAACCGGCAGCGTTTCTCAGGATGATTTTGGCGGTGACGGGACCTGTCCGCTGCAGGTCGCAGATCCACCTTCCATCGGGACTGATGGATTCTGCGGCAGGAATCACCGAATCGGTGGGAATGGCAGTATCATTGTTCTGCGAGCTGTGAAGGAGGCTCCCTGTTTCCACATTGTAGTGGCTGGTGCCATACCTATTTCTGATGCGAAGACTCTTTCCCCCCATGAGGGCAGCCAGCGTTTCCGGATAACTGGTGATTTGCTCAGGAGAGACGTTTCCCTGGTCAATTTGTGAGGTGAAGAAGGTGGCGTAGGAGGGCTCCCCGCTCTTGTTGTGGGTTACCGCAAAGAGAATCTCATTTCCTTCGCTGATGTAGGGGGTGGAGAAGGTAATCTCTGCTGACAAGGTGGATGCCGCCAGCACCAGGTATGAGGCGAGGATGCCTGCCGTTCTTTTCATGAATGCAACTCCGTACTCAAGGTCAAATTGTCCAGCTCCCGTTCCAAGTCTGCCAGCTCTGCCTCGAGTCTATCTATATATTTGATCCTGTTCTGGTACTGGAGCGCCTCCAATTTTTGGAAGACAGGCTCCAGCGACTCCGGACTGTGGTTTCCCTCTTTTTCGAGACCACACCAGGGACAGTACAGGTAGCTCCTGTTGATGGTTCTGCCGCAACCGAGGCATACTTCTACAGACTGCATGGTGAATCCTCCCCACAAGGAACCGGATTCATCCATGGACAATCCGGCTTATTTCTTCAGAACAGACTCCGGGTCAATCAGCCTACCGTTCTTGTAGACCGTAAAGTGCAGGTGGGGGCCGGTGGAATAGCCGGTGTTTCCCACTGCTCCAATCCGTGTTCCCTGGGCTACCCGCTGGCCCTTCTTCACGGGGGCTGGCTTCTGCAGGTGGGCATAGAGGGTCTGGTATCCGTTCTCGTGGTCAATTATAACATAATTTCCGTAAACATTGGTATAGCCCACCACTGCAATTTTTCCGCTCATGGCAGCCTTAATGGGAGTTCCTTGGGGCATGGCCAGGTCCATACCGGTGTGGGATGAGGGAACGCCGGTAAAGGGATCCAGGCGGTAGCCGAACCGGGAGGTGATGCGGTAGTTTCCGCTGAGGGGCCATATGAACAGCTCTCCCATGGCCCGCTGAAGGGACTGGGCATCCATCTTGGCTCCGGGAATGAACAGCTGCTGCCCTGCAATGAGGTTGGCAGATTCCAGGTCGTTCACATCAAGGATGTCCTCCACTGCCACCTTGTAGCGGGCGGAAAGCCCCTCCAGTGTCTCGTTGGCTGCCACGTTGTGGAGCAGGCCATCCACCGACGGAATCCGCAGCTTTTGGCCTGAGCGCAGTTGCCGCACATTGCCAATGTCGTTGACGGCGATGAGGGTGGATATGTTGGTGAGGCCGAATTTATAGGTGATGCCGGAGATGGTGTCCCCGCTCTGCACCGTGTAGTTCTGGAAGGTAACTGGCTCGCTGAAGGTCAGGTTCTCCAGGGAGACTTCCTTTCCGTCGATGAGGATGTTGCCCAGGTCGTCCACCTCGCTGTCGCTCATGAGGGCAAAGCGGGACATGGCGCTGTCAAGAATCTCCAGCTCCTCTGCCGGCAGGTAGGGGAGCGTCACTGGATGCACCAGACTGGTGAGGTATTGGTACAGATTCCGCATGCCAGCGGAGAGGGCAAAGCCTGTCACCACCATCATCACCAGCAGCAGGATGCGGAAGAACCGGTGGGTGACATACCAGAGAATGGTCCGGGAGTTTTCCCGAGTTCTTGCTATGAATTCTTGGTTCCTCTTATGGATGGAGGCGGCAAAGTCTCCTGCAGGCTGGGAACGGTAGAGATTGAGTTCTTTTGTAGGAAAGCTGAATTTCCTGTGGGCCTGTTTTCGGCGGGTGTTTTCCTGCTTGCGGACAAGCTTTGCCTGGGGGCGGAAGCTTGTCTTGCGGTTGTCCATGTAGGTGATGATTTCCATATTCCTTCTATCGACATAAAATAAATGCCATATTAGAATATAAAGTGATGGAAGCTGAAAAAAAGGGAGCAATCCCTGAGTCGAAAAAAGCGAAGGATTCCTTCGGCAGGGAGTCACCGCAGGCAAACGGCCCCGGACTGGTGGTTTTTGTGCTGGTGGGATTGGTTCTGGGAGTGGCCATAAAGCTTTTTTGCTTGGACATACTCCGGGTGGAAGGCACCTCCATGGAGCCAGCGGTGGCAGACAAGAGTCAGGTGTGGGTCAGCAAGCTGGCTTACGGACTGGTGGAGCCCTGGGGAGACCGTCTGCTGGTGCAGTGGAGAGAGCCCCGGCAGGATGAGGTGGTGCTGTACTTCTACAACAATCGCGCAGTCATCAAGCGTTGTGTTGCGGTGGCTGGGGACCGGCTAGATTTTTCCACTGGTTTCGGATATAGTCTCAATGTGAATGAAAAAAAAATACCCTTGACAGAAGCCCAGTACCAGAAGCTGAAGCACAATGGGCAGGTTCCGCAGGGAATGATTCTAGCAGTTGGAGACAACTATCCTGATTCCGTTGATTCCAGGGACTATGGCTTTGTGCCGGTAGAAAATGTTTTGGGAAGGATTGTAACAAGATGAGCGAATTCATATCCCGAAAACGATTTCTTGTATTTGCTATCCTCACAGGCATGCTGGCGGTGTATATCATCGCTGTCTACGGAAGTCTTGCGGTGAAGGATGTTCCCCAGTCAGTTTCCCGCAGCAACGAGTTGGTGCGGGGAACCATTGTGGACAGGAATGGAAAGCCCCTGGCGGTGTCCACCAATTTCTACCATCTTTCCGTCACTCCCTCGGCTGTACATCAGGTGGAGCTGACGGCGGAGGTGCTGGCTCCGGTGCTGCAGATGGAGCCGAACCTGATTGCCCAGTCCATCCGTGACTCATCTCGGGTGTTCTATTTGAAGAAGCACCTGGACGAGGCGGAATACAGTATCCTGAAGGAGCTGATAAGCCACAACAAGTTGACCGGGCTCCGGTTCGACAAGATTCCCGGCCGCGTTTATCCTGAGAATGATCTGGCTGCCCAGCTCATCGGCTTTATGGGTGACGATGGTGAAGGATTGGCCGGCATCGAGTATTCCATGCAGCGGGATCTGGCTCCCAAACTGAGTCCCAATCCAGAGGAGGTGCGGGACGGACAGAACGTGTATCTGACCATCGATGCCAACCTCCAGTACAAGCTGGAGAAGATTGCCCAGAATGCCATGGAGTCCACCCAGGCGGAGAGCGTCATGATGGTGGCGGCCCACGGCAAGACCGGGGAAATTCTTTCCTATATCTCGCTTCCCTCGGTGGACTTGAACCAGTACCGCACCTCCACGGTGGAGCAGCGGCAGGATCGGCCTGCGGTGATGGCCTACGAGCCTGGCTCCGTATTCAAGGTGTTCTCCGTGGCCTCCTTCTTTGATGCTGGCCTCATCTCCCGCAACGAGACCTTTGTCTGTGACGGCAGCTATGATGTCAGCACCGCCAACGGGGAGCGGGTTCGCATCACCTGCCTCGACCGCCACGGCTCCATTACGGCGGAGCAGGCCCTCCAGTACTCCTGCAACGATGTCCTGGCCCAGATGAGTGCCAAGATGAACTCGGAGTTCTTCATCAACAAGCTGCGGGAGCTGGGCTTTGGCTCCAAAACTGGGGTAAACCTGCCGGGTGAGACTGCGGGACTGGTAAAGTCCCCCTCCGACAAGCTGTGGTCCGGACGCTCCAAGCCCACCATCTCTATTGGGCAGGAAATCAGTGTCTCCGCCCTGCAGATGGTTCGTGCCACCACTGCCATCACCAACAGAGGGGTGCCCCTGGAGCTTTCCGTCGTGTCCCGCATTACCGACCGTGACAACAAGGATGTGTTGGTTCACAGTCCCAAGGCTGGAACTCGAGTCTTTACTGAGGCCACTGCTGCCTATATCCTCGAGTGCATGAAGTCCACCGCCCAGGTGGGAACTGGCCATCGTGCCGCCTTGGGGGACATTTCCATCGGTGTCAAGACGGGAACTGCCCAGATGATAGACACCACCACCGGCGGCTACAGCGACACAGACTTTATCTCCAACTGCATCGCCGTGTTCCCTGCGGAGGATCCCCAGATTATCCTGTACATTGTCATCACCAAGGCCAAGGGAGAGACCTACGCTGGACGTATCGTGGCTCCTGTGGTGGCGGAGGCGGCCGATGTGATTATAGACCACCTTGGGTTGTCCCGTGAGGGTGCCGCCAGTCTTGCCCATTCCGGTCTTATTTCGGTTCCCGCCGGAACCCTGCCAGAAATTTTGGGGGTTCTGCCAGATTTTACCGGCATCCCCAAGCGGAATCTCACCGCCCTGCTGATGCGTGACGACCTCAATGTGGTTATCTATGGCGATGGCTACGTGGTGTCCCAAAATCCACCGGTGGGAACTCCTGTGACGGAGGACATGACCATTGAATTCTATCTGGAATAAGAACGTGTCTCTGCTGAAGGAGCGGTTTCCCCAGCTGTACCAGTTGTTGGAGGCCGACCTTCTGGCGGCTGTAGAGGTCCCTGGCGTGGTGGGTTTTGATGATAGCGGTGCATCTGGCCCTGAGTTTTCCTGTGGCTGGAAGCTGGTGCGTGCCAGAAGCGGGGACTGGACGGCGGAACCTTCCCTCCACTCCCGCTATGATCCGGTGAAGGAAGCCGGGCGGCTGGCTGAATCCTTGCTCCAAGAGCTGGAGTCAGACAGCACGGTGCCAGTATTCATGGGATTTGGTTTGGGATATGGCGTTCAGGCCCTCGCCCGCCGAATGCAGGCTCAGTGCCACCGCAGTCCCGCTGGGCTGGTGCTGGTGGAACCTGATGTGGGCTGCCTGGCAGCTGCTCTGTGGAGCGTTGACTTTGAGCACGTGTTCAGTCTGGAGCGGTGTGTCCTGCTGGTGGGTGCCTCCCATCAGTCGGTGCTGGGGGTGCTGGAGAGCTTCGGACTGGGCACATGCCACATTATCTGGAACAGGGCACATACCAGCCACCAGCAGCCGTATTTTGACGGATTGCAGACCCTCATCCAGCGGAATCTGGAGAAGGACGACATAAACGGCAGGACCTTGGAGAAATTCGGGCGGCTCTGGCTGAGGAACAGCTGCCGCAACCTCCATTTTTTGGCGGAGTGTGATGCCGTAGCTCGATACGAGAATGTGGGCTGGAATCTTGATGCCTGTGTGGTCGGTGCGGGGCCTTCCCTTGACATGATTCTTCCCCATCTGGCAGCCATCAAGGAGCGGAGCCTAGTGATTGCCGTGGATACGGCCCTGCGCTCCTGCCTGCGGGTGGGGGTGGAGCCAGACTTTGTGGTGCTTTCTGACCCCCAGTACTGGAACGCCCGCCATCTTTCCGGCCTCTCTGCTCCCCAGACAACGCTGGTGACGGAGGTGGCGGCCTATCCTGCTGTGTTCCGTTTTCCCTGCCGAGAGATTGTGCTTTGCTCCTCCCTGTATCCTGTAGGCAGATTCTTTTCCACCCGTGGTCTGGACAAGGGAGATTTGGGGGCCGGAGGATCTGTAGCCACCAGTGCCTGGGGTCTGGCACGACTCTGTGGCTGCCACCGCATCTTTCTGGCTGCCGTGGACCTGTCCTTCCCCGGCAAGCGTACCCATGCCAGGGGCAGCACCTTTGAGGAAAAGACCCACCTGTCCTCCACCCGGTTGAATCCCAGCCAGCAGTCCCAGACAGCTGCCCTTTTTTCCGCCGCCACCACCCTCAAGACCTCCTATTCCGGACAGCCTGTCCTTACCGACCAGCGGATGGAGTTGTATGCCTGGTGGTTCGAGAGCAAGGTGGCCGCCCACCCTGAGGTAAAGACCTATTCCCTTACATCAGAAAGCCTGTCCATCCCTGGCATACGCCACTTCCCCGTGGAGGAATTCCTTGCCCAGCCATCACAGCTCCAGCAGCGGGAGGAATTCGCCGCCCGACAGGAGACAGCCAGAGCCAATTTCCAGGCAAGGTCGGCAGAGGTGGCAGCCCAGTTCCGCAGTGCCAGAGTGGATTTGCAGGAGGGGCTTCACCAACTGTACAAGACAGCCCGTCGTGGCATGGGCTTGTGCCGTGACACCTTGGCTCTGCAGGATGGCCCCACCTTTGAGGCTGCCTACGGCAGGGTGAGCTCCCAGCTGGCGGCCATTGACCACAGTCTTCTTGCCAGCCCCTTCCATGACGCCGCCTCCCTGGCCTTCCCCACCCAGAAGCAGCTGGATAGGCTCTACGCAGACACCATCTTTTCTCAAAATCCTTGGCGGGCCAGCCTTGAGAAGAGTCGCATCCTCTACCAGAAGCTGCTGGACGCCTTGGCTGAATACAACCAGTTCTTGGACTGACCTTCCATTTCCTTGGGGTGGGCTGATACAAACAGGATACTCTCCATTCCCTGGTTTCCACCCCTTTCTCCATTGTCACAAGGGCAAAATAGATGTATACTAGTTTCAATAGGAGATTTGCTATGAGACAATACTACATTGCCGGTAACTGGAAGATGAACAAGGTGAAGGGCGAGGCTGTGGAGCTGGCCAAGGGGCTGGTGGAGGCTCTCAAGGACGGAAAGAACAAGTACATGATCGCTCCCTCCTTTACCAACCTTGACGCCGTTTCCCAGGTGGTGAAGGACTCCAACATCCTGCTGGGTGCCCAGAACATGTCTACAGAGTTTTCTGGTGCCCACACCGGAGAGGTTTCCGTTGCCATGCTGAAGGATCTTGGCGTGCAGGTGGTGATTCTTGGCCACTCCGAGCGTCGCCACATCTACAAGGAAGACGATGCTATGATCAACAAGAAGGTGAAGCTGGCTCTGGAAGAGGGGCTGGATGTGGTGCTCTGTATCGGTGAGCTTCTGGAGGAGCGTGAGGCTGGCAAGGCTGAGGCTGTTTGTGAGGAACAGACCCGCAAGGGCTTGGAAGGTGTTACTGCCTCCCAGATGGCAAAGGTTACCATCGCCTACGAGCCTGTTTGGGCCATCGGCACAGGAAAGACTGCCACTCCTGAGGATGCCCAGGCAATCCATAAGTTTACCCGCGGGGTGCTGGCGGATATGTTCGGCAAGGACGTGGCGGATGCCACTACCATCCAGTACGGTGGTTCCATGAACGCCGGAAACGCTGCTGCCCTCCTGGCCCAGCCCGACATTGACGGCGGTCTCATCGGTGGAGCAGCCCTGAAGGTAGAAACCTTCGAGCCCATCTGCAAGACTTACTAATTGCGACTGCAACGGCCGGGTTTTACACCTGGCCGTTTTTCTCGCATTGATTTATTCCCCTTTCATTAGGTATAATTGGGTTATGAAGGACAAGGATTTGTTGAAAATACTTCTAGCCGATGGCTGGGAACTTGTCTCTATCAAAGGAAGTCATCATAAAATTCGTAAAAATGATCAGGCCGAAATTATTCCAGTCTATAGTAAGGATGTGAAAATCGGGCTTTTGGTTTCAATTCTGAAGTGAACAGGTTTGGAGGTGAAAAAATGAAGGTTGTCTATCCCGCTTTTTTTCATTATGAGAATGGAGGTTTTTGGGTTGAATTTCCTGACCTGCCGGGCTGTGTGTCTCAAGGTGACTCAGAAGTTGAGGTCTATAGAAATGCTTGCGATGCATTGGAGTTGTTCTTGCAGGATGACTACACGGTCGCCAATCTGCCGCCAGCTTCGTCATTGTGCAAGATTGAAGCCACAGGATGTGATTTTTCAAGCCTCGTTTCCGCCGGTTTTTCAGAGAATATAACCCACGAGCCTGCAAGGAGGTTGGCTCTGTGACTTTTTTGCTTGCATTGATCTTGTCCTGTGCCTCCTCTAATTTTTCCCTACGTTGATTTAATTCCTTCCATTAAGTATAATTTACCCACTAATTTAAAGGCGGTGTCTTGTGCAGATCACTTTGAAAAATCTTGTTCGCACCTATCCGGCGGCTTCCGCTGCCGCACAGGATGTCCATGCGGTGAGGGATGTGAGCCTCACCATCCCCTCCAACAGCATCTACGGCATCATCGGAAAGAGTGGTGCTGGCAAGTCCACCCTTGTTCGTCTCATCAGTCTCTTGGAGCAGCCCGACTCAGGTTCTGTCTGCTATGACGATCAGCAGGTGGACAACTTGAAGGGTGAGGCACTGATTCAGCGTCGCCGCCGTATCGGAATGATCTTCCAGAGTTTCAACCTCTTCTCCTCCCGTACCGCTGCCCGGAATGTGGCCTATCCCCTGGAAATCTGCGGCACCCCCAAGGACCAGATAAAGTGGCGGGTGGCAGAGCTGCTGGAACTGGTGGGTCTTGCCGACCGGGCCAACGCTCCCATCAGCCAGCTTTCCGGTGGCCAGAAGCAGCGCATTGCCATAGCCCGTGCCCTGGCCAACAATCCCGACATCCTCTTTTGCGACGAGGCCACCAGCGCCTTGGATCCCCAGACCACTCGGTCCATTTTGGCCCTGATTCGTGAGATTCAGCAGAAGATGAAGCTGACGGTGGTGATGATCACCCACCAGATGGAGGTGGTTCGTGATGCCTGCGATTATGTGGCGGTGCTTGATGCTGGTCAGGTGGTGGAGGAGGGCTCCGTCTCCCAAATTTTCTCCCGACCCCAGTCTCCGGTCACCAAGGATTTCTTGTCTAACCTCGGAACCATGGATGTTAAGGAGGATGCTGAATCGGAATCAGCCGCTGGGCTGCAGGAGCATGGCCAGGGCCTTGTCCGCTGGTCTTCTGAGGGTGGAAAGTATATTCTTCGCTTTGTAAACAAGCTCACTGGCGAACCTGTGCTGAGCAACCTGGCCCACAAGTTTCAGGTGGAATTCAATATTCGGGCGGGAGGCATCCAGCATATTGGTGGCAACCATACCGCCCCCGATCAGTCCCGTGATGTGGGTACCTTAGTGGTGGACCTCCACGGAGACAGTGAAGAGTTGGCTGCCGCTCTGGAGTACCTGCGTCAGCAGGGGGTCATAGTGGAGGAGGCCTAGGCACGCCGGATTTTGATGTCCCCGTCGAGGTTCCGTCAGTTCAGATGAAAGAGGAGTTTCTATGAGTTTTTCTACCATAATGTCTTTGGTGTGGCCCGCCACTCTGCAAACCCTGGCCATGGTGCTGGCCTCCACCGTTTTTTCCCTGATACTGGGCTTGCCCCTGGGGATCCTGTTGTGTGTCACCGACCCCGTCACCGGCATCACGCCTCGGCCGGTGCTGTATCAGGTGCTGACACGCATTGTCAATGCCCTGCGGTCCTTTCCCTTCATGATTCTGATGATTCTGCTGTTCCCCCTGTCTCGGCTCATCATTGGCACCAGCATCGGTACGGCCGCCACCATTGTGCCCTTGTCCATTGCCGCCGCTCCCTTCGTGGCCCGCATCATCGAGACAGCCTTGAAGGAGGTGGATTCCGGTGTGGTGCAGGCCGCACGTACCATGGGCTCCACCAACACCCAGATTATCCTGAAGGTGCTGTTGCCGGAGGCGCTGCCCTCTCTGGTGTCTGGCGTTACCCTCACCATCATCAACCTCATTGGCTATTCCGCCATGTCTGGTGCCATTGGCGGCGGCGGTTTGGGAGACCTGGCCATCCGATACGGATATCAGCGGAACCAGCCTCTAGTGATGATTCCCGCCGTCATCATCATCCTGATTATGGTGGAGGTGATTCAATTCATCGGCTCCCGCATCAGCTCCGGTCTTATGGCACGGCGGTAGGGGCAGGGGACTGGTGTCTGCGAAGCCCTTCGTCGGAGCTCGTCCATTCCATTCCATGGAAACGTCAGCCTTGACAAGGCAGGGGAATTTTTGGTATATAGTAATTCATACTAATCTAGTAGGATTAGAAGAAAGATATTTTTAGGAGAATCGAATCGAAATGAAGAAGATTGTTTCTGCATTGACCATTCTGTTGGTTGCTGCCTCCCTCTTTGCAGGTGGTGGCAAGGAGAAGGACACCAGTGTGCTGACTGTCGGCGCCACTCCGGAGCCCCATGCTGAGATGCTGAAGCTGGTGGTGGATGATTTGGCCGCCCAGGGCATCACCTTGAAGGTGCTGGAGTTCACCGACTATGTGACTCCCAACGAGGCATTGGAGAGTGGACAGATTGATGCCAACTTCTTCCAGCACCTGCCCTACATGGACTCCTTCAATCAGGAGCGGGGCTACCATCTGGTGAATGCCGGTGGCATCCACATCGAGCCCATGGCACTGTACTCCAAGAAGGTAAAGTCCTTGGCAGAGATTGCCAGTGGCGCTACCATCGCCATCCCCAACGATCCTACCAACGAGGGACGTGCCCTGCTGCTGCTGCAGTCTGCCGGTCTCATCAAACTGGATCCTGCCGCTGGCATCACCGCCACACCCATCAACATTGTGGAGAACCCTCTGAACCTGAAGTTCACCGAGCTGGAGGCTGCTACCATGCCCCGTGTTCTGACTGATGTGGACGCTGCCGTCATCAACGGCAACTACGCCATTCCTGCCGGCCTCATTGCCAGTGTGGACGGTCTGTTCGTGGAGGGAGCTGATTCCCCCTACGTAAACATCATCGCCGTGAAGGACGGAAATCAGGCTGATGCCCGTGTGGTTGCCTTGGTGGAGGCCCTCCAGAGCCAGGAAATTGTTGAGTTCATCAAGACCCGCTATCCAAATGGTGAGGTTGTGAAGGTATTCTAATCTATCTAGATTACAGGAATGCAAGAGCCGTGGTTGGATGTCTGTCTGCCACGGCTTTTTTTGAAAAAAAAACTGGATTGCTTGGCAATACCGTGCAATCCAGTCTTCTTATCTTGGTATTAAATCTCGCTGTTTGCTAAGAAGCCCTGCATCAGCGTTACAAAGAGGTGGAGCTTTTTGTAGACTGCCACCGCTGTTTCCTTGATGTTGTAGTCGGCATAATGCTCCAGCTCCTTCCAGTTGATTACCAGCTCAGGATGAGGCTTGGCGTAGTCCTCCAACACCAGCTTCAGGTTGCGTGCAAAGGAAATGATGTCCTGTGTTCCAGCCACTAGAATGTCTCGGGCGGAGCTGTTGATATCTTTCAGCAGGGTGCGGATAATGTTGACTGCTTCCTTGTCCCGGTCACAACGTGCCAAGAGGGCTTTCAGCTTGTTGCTGATGGCACCACTTTCTGCCAGTGTCTCGTCAAATTCTACAATTTTGTTGGACAACTCCAGCATCTGATGGTAGGCTTCTGACATGGGGGTGGAAAGGGTGGTGGTGGACCATTTTCCTCGAACCAGAATCAAGTCCGCCAACTCCCGCACGTCCTTCTTTACGTAGTCCAGCTGGAATGCCTTCATGTAGTTCATGGGCTGCTGGAAGGATAGGGAACCGATGTTCCGCCGCTCAAAGATGCCGCTCTGTTCCTCGGTATAGTATTTCATCCTGGCAATGGAGGTGGTGCCGAAGATGGAATTTACCAAAGAGTCAATCTTTGATGATTTTTGCTCGATCTGAATACGGGACAGGGTCTTTTCTGCCTCCTGACGAATGCTGTCGATGTATTTTTCTGTGATGTGCTCCTGACTCTTTGCCGGCTTTGTGAAATAGGCAGGATTCTGCTGAATCAGCTGGAGCATCATCTCAAAGACCCGGCTGGACTGCATGTCCTGAACTCTATTCATCAGACGGTTCCAGGTTCCCTTGGCTACAGGCTCAATGTCCTTGAGCTTTTTCAGCAGGGCAAACAGGTCATTCCAGTTATCGTACTCTGTGAGAGAATATGCGATTGAAAGGAAATCCTTCAGATCATCCACAATGTATCTGCCGGTAATGGCTTCGAACTGTGGGGTAATGGAGAAATTTCCTTCTTGCAGGGAAGAATCAAATTTCTTCAGCATGAAGAAATAATCATATTCACAAAAAGCCTTGAACAGCATCAGTTGGGAATACAGGGTGTCTATGCGGTTGATCATGGTGGCATCGAAATAGGTGAACAACGTCTCGCTCTTTTCCTTTACCTGAATCTTCAGCTGGTTCAAGGGCATGGACTTGGCCTCTGACAGGATGCTCTCCTCGGAAAGCTGATCCACCAAGTCCAAGTGCTTTTCTGTCATCATGAAGTTTAGAACCATGCGCTGATATATCTTTGGATTGGTGTTGGCCTGAAAGTAGATGCGACCAGGAGAAACTGTCTTGTATATTGTAAAGAAGGTCTTTGCAAAGGCAGGCAAAACTTCATCGGTACCATGCTTGTAGAACTTGTACTTTGTTTTTGAAAGTTCCTTCGCAATAATCTTCATTACCCGTCTTTTTTCTTGCTCCGGGTCACTGTTTTTGAAGAAGTTGTCCAGTAATCTTTGGAAGAACCCGCCGTTCTTTCCCTTGTCTTTTGAATCTGCCATAGTACTTAAATATACGACAAGTTTCACCATCGGGTCAAGATGGTAGAGGAAATAGGAGTATGAAGGAGGTAGCTTGGTGTGGATTTGTTGTAGGTTAAAAAAGCCGGGGAAAACTTCCCCGGCTACCTTGCTAGAGCATGCTTGCTATCTTCAGCAGTTCATCTCGTGTTTTCGTTGCGGTGGCAGTCTTCTTGGTCTTATAGACATCTGCAATCTCTTGGAAGAATTTCTTCATATTCTGATGTGCGGAAGTGTCATTCAAATTCTTCTCTAAATTGGGCACGGTTAAAGCCATTCCTGGCTCAATCTTATCTGGATCAAGGATGGTCTGGGAGGAAGCCAGCATAATCAGGGGAAAATAATAACCATTGTCCTTGCCATAAAACTCCTTGGCAATGCTGGAAAGGGTATCACCACTCTTCACTTGATATTCCTTAGCTCCTTCCATAATAAGCACGTGATCAAAGTGGTTGTACACCTCTTCAAATGCTTGATCCAAATTTTCCTGAGTTGGGCCATTGTCTGCAGCGGATTGTGTGGGAGAACTCGCACACGAGACAAACAGTAGGCTGATTGCAACTAATGGCAATAAAAATCTCTTCATTCTACACTCCTTTGAGGATAACAATCCTTTCCTTATATGATACAATTAAATGAGTGTTTTGACAAGGATTATCTTTCCATAAAATATGCTGGGTAAGCAGTAAAATATACTGAGAACTCTACTCGTTGACAAAGCCAGGGCGGAATTATATATATATGATATGGAAAGCTTACTTGGATACTTGCCCTGGTTTTGGCTTGGCCTGGTGGTCTTGTTCACCTTGATAGAGGTCTTTACCTTTGGTCTCACCACCGTCTGGTTTGCCCTGGGAGCCTTGGTGATGGTGTTTCTCTCGACACTTCCCATTCCCTTGGTTTGGCAGCTGTTGTTATTTCTGGCAATCTCATCGGTGCTGCTGGTTTTTACGAGGCCCCTTGCAATCAAGAAGCTGAAGGTGGGACGTGAGCGTACTAATACCGACTCCCTCTTGGGCGCCAAGGCCCTGGTGATGAGGGACATCACTGAATTTGAGAGGGGCGTGGTGAAGGTTCATGGGATGGAGTGGTCTGCCTGTTCGGTGGACGGTGTTCCCTTGGTGCAGGATTCCGTCTGCATCATAGAGAGAATCGAGGGGGTCACTCTTTTCGTTCGGAAACAGGATGGGGAGGCAGAAACTGGTGCCCACCCCATGAAAAAGGATGTATAGGAGGAGCGTATGCTGTTGTACATTGTGATTGCCGTCACTGTTTTGGTTCTGGCAATTATCATCAAGAATATCCGTATTGTGCCCCAGTCCCAGGCTTTCATCATTGAGCGGCTGGGAGGCTACCTTGCCACCTGGGGGGTAGGCATCCACGTGAAGGTGCCCCTCATCGACCGGGTGGCAAACAAGGTGTCCTTGAAGGAGCGGGTGCTGGACTTCCAGCCCCAGCCGGTCATCACCAAGGACAACGTGACCATGATGATTGACACGGTGATCTACTTCCAGATTACCGACCCCAAGCTCTACACCTATGGCGTGGAGAATCCCATGAGCGCCATCGAGAATCTGTCTGCCACCACCCTGCGGAACATCATCGGTGAGCTGGAGCTGGACGGTACCCTCACCAGTCGTGACGTCATCAACACCCGCATGCGGAGCATTCTGGACGAGGCCACGGATCCCTGGGGCATCAAGGTGAACCGGGTGGAGGTGAAGAACATCATTCCCCCTGCCACCATCCAGGAGGCAATGGAAAAGCAGATGCGGGCGGAACGGGAGCGACGTGAGTCCATCCTCATTGCGGAGGGCCAGAAGCAGTCGGCCATCCTGGTGGCGGAGGGAAAGAAGGCCGCCATGATTCTGGAGGCAGAGGCGGAGAAGGAGGCGGCCATCCGCAAGGCAGAGGGAGAGGCGGAGGCAATCCTGGCCCTCCAGACTGCCACGGCGGAAGGCTTGGAGCGGATTAAGGCGGTGCATCCTGACGAGGGGTTGATACGTCTCAGGAGCCTGGAGGCTTTGGAAAAGGTTGCCGACGGCCAATCCACCAAGCTCATCATTCCCTCGGACCTGCAGGGACTGGCCGGCATGGTGGTGTCTGCCGCGGAGCTGCTGCGGAAGTGACGGAGCGGGAGCGTCCACTCCCACAAGCTACAGGAACAATATCCCGAACAGAGCCCCGGCTGCCACTACGGCGATGGGGCTTATTTTTGTTTTAAAGAGGACGATGCAGGCCAGGAGGTAGAAGGCCGCTGGGGGCAGCCTCACCAGCTGGTGCAGCTGTCCCGTCTCACGGAAGGCAGGAATGTTCAGTATGGCGATGACAAAGACCTGCACGGTCGCCACCAGCACCATACCGCTGGTGGCGGGCCGCAGTCCCGTGAAGGCGGCCTTTACCAGGGGCTTCTCCTGGAATCGATTGAAGAATCGGGCAATGAGCATGATGATGATGAGGGAGGGGAGCACCGTGGCCGCTGTGGTGGCGATTCCTCCTACCACACCGTAGAGCTGGTAGCCGATGTAGGTGGCCATGTTAATGCCGATGGGGCCGGGAGTTGACTCCGAGATGGCCACCATGTTGTAGAACTGCTCCGAGGAGATGAGTCCGCCCTCCACAATGGGGCCGTACATCAGGGTGATGGCTACCAGGCCGCCACCGATGGTAAAGAGGCCCACATAGAAAAAGGTGAGCATCAGGTGCAATAGGGTCATGGATGCTCCTCCTGGGCTTTCTCTGTCTGGGGGGCGGTTTCTTGGGACTGCGTTTTCTCGGTGGAGGAGGCGCTTCCAGTGGCGGGAAGGTGCTGGGCAGTCTTCCTGGCCGCCATGGCTGCCACAAAGGAGGCGACAATACCGAGGAAGGCACTGACTGCAATCACCATGACAGAAGCCACGCCGAAGCAGTACATGGCCACAAAGGCAGCCAGCAGCAGGAACAGTCCCCACAGATTCTTCACCGCCTTCTTGCTGAAATCCCACACGGACTTGGTGAGGAGTGCCGCCACCGCCACATTGATTCCCGCCAGGGCCTTCTGCACCAACTGGATCTGGGAGAAGTTGCTGATGAACCGGGCGATGACCGTGATGATGATGATGGAGGGGGTGATGATGCCGGCAGTGGCCACAAGGGCGCCAAGGACTCCAGCCTTGTGGAAGCCGATGAAGGTGGCCACGTTCACGGCGATGATTCCTGGGGTGGACTGGCCGATGGCGTAATAGTCCAGCATGGTTTCCTTGGTGGTCCAGCTCCGTTTTTCCGCCAGTTCCTGCTCCAGCATGGGAAGCATGGCATAGCCACCACCGAAGGTTACGGCACCAATCTTGAAGAAGACAAAAAACAGTTCTCTCAGATCAGAAAGCTTGAATGCAGTGTCTTTCATAGGTAGGGAGTATACCACTGCGGATATTTTTATACAACCTGAAGGTATCGTGTCTACTGTGCACCCACTGTGCCGTTGGCTTGTACTTCCCCGTAAGGGGAAAAAAAAGGCAACCTTTTACGGTTGCCGAGCGCCCCCTGCTGGGCTTGAACCAGCGACAAACGGATTAACAGTCCGTTGCTCTACCAACTGAGCTAAGGGAGCATCATTCACTGCTGAATGTATGAACGATAATATATGACTTGAAAAAAAATGTCAAGTGTATTTGGAGGAAAATATTATTATTTCATCATAATAGCTCCCGTTGGAAGGAGGCCTTGGGGTGCAAGGATATAATGCATGGGGACATCTGTTTTTTCAACAGGGAGGGTCTCTTGAATTTGGCAGGAATAGGCTACACCAATGAAAAACGGACCGGAGGAGGGGACTGCTCCAACCTTTTGAAGGGATTTGTCATCTCTGATTCGTGGTATCCTTTGGAGGTACCTGTCGTAAAATCCTTTTCCCCTTCCAAGACGTTGTCCTTGGAGGGTAAAGGCCAGCGCCGGCACCAGCACAAGGGTGCTATCCGGCAACTGCTGAATGTCAAGCTGTGGAAGGGACGGGATTGGCTCGAGGATGCCAAAGGCGCCGGTTTTCACTTGGTTCAGGTAGGGACGCTGGTTGTCCAGCCGGTAAAATTCCATGGAACAATCATGAGGATTGCATTTTGGCAGGGCCAAGCGCTTTCCGGCTACCATAGCCTCGTGTATGAGCGAATGGAGGGAAAATTCATTTTTTGTGGCGACATAAGCCAGTATGGTGGTGGATGTTTTGTAGAGCTCTGACTCCAGTAGTAACTGGATAGCCTGATCCTGTTGGGAGGATAGTTGGCTGCTGGACTGGGTGTCTATGAGGCTTTTGATTCTCCTGCGGAAGGCTGCTTTCTTGTCACGGATTGTCATGGAATCATCATATCAAATAATTATACTGTTTAACAGTT
>CAMGSV010000023.1 GCA_946061495.1 uncultured Spirochaetales bacterium
TCATTGCCTGCCACCATCAATTTTGATAGTATATATGCATGAACCGTTGTTATATTTCTTCATGCAATGATCCTTATTTTAATCTTTCATTAGAGCAGTACTTGTATTCACGAATTAGACAGAATGACCGAATCCTGTATTTATGGCGGAATGCTGAAGTTGTGGTTATCGGGCGATTTCAAAATCCATGGAGTGAGTGTGATGTTGCTAAAATGAAGAAAGACTCCATTAAACTGATGAGAAGGTATAGTGGGGGTGGTGCAGTTTATCAGGATTTAGGAAACCTTTGCTTTACGTTAATTACTGGAAGTGATTTTGACCCTAATGTGCAAAAAGAATCGAATAATGATTTTATTGTATCTGCACTAAAGAATCTTTCGATTGATGCTGTGGCATCTGGAAGAAATGATATATTAGTCGGAGAAAAGAAAATCTCCGGTGCTGCCTTTCAGGTGCAAAGAGGATGTCTCATGCATCATGGAACTTTATTGATTGATACTGATTTGAATGGGCTGCAATCATATTTGAATCCAAGCAGGTATAAGCTTGAATCTAAAGGTATTAGGTCTGTTCGATCTAGAGTTGGTAATCTTGTGGAGTTCAACGAGAAAGTCGATGTTGAATTGATGATTGAGGTGCTTAAGGCAACATATCAAGAATTGTTTGGAGCGTTTGATGTAGTGGAGGTTGTCGGTGATGAGCTATTGAATTCATCTGTTGAGCTGCGACATGAATGTGCAATGCTTTCATCTTGGGATTGGTTATATGGAAAGACTCCAGAGTTTACTGATTCATATAGAAAGAGATTTTCCTGGGGTGAGATAGAAATTTTACTGAAAGTAAGCAATGGTATTGTTGCTGATGTTACTGTTTATACAGACTCATTAAATGTACCTATAGTTGATATAATTAAAGAATGTTTACTTGGTATTCAATTTGTGGACCAGAAATTGAATTTAGAAATCATAAAAAAGGCATCCTTGGCGGATGGGAGTACCAAGGAACAATTAATGGATGTTGCACAGTTGCTGTTAGGAAAATGAATCTAGAGATGTGAATCATTTAAATTGATTTATTATCAATAAAAAAATGCCACGATGGTTCTAACAAGTGACGTATGTCCCAATTAACTCGTCTTCGAATTTTGGATACACTTCAGGCTAGTATACCATCGTGGCTTTCTTGCTAAATTTCTGGTGCATTGGCAAGAAGGTAGTCTTCCGCTTCCTTGCACCATAGCATATTATTCCGACTGATTATCTCGTGGAGTTTTGCGTAGAATGGATCGGTCTTTCCTTTTTCATGAAAATCATTCAGTGCTACCAGCTCCAAGCTCTTGTTGGTATAGATGAGCTTCTTTCCACCGGGAATTTTGTCTAGGTTGATGGTGGTTTCTGCAACTGAGTTCAGTCCGCCGATGTGGGTGACAAGGGCCACTGGATTCAATTTGTTATCTGCCATCATCTTCAGAGATTCCTTCAGGTCATCGGTATTACCGCCGGAGGTACCAACCAGATGATGG
Organism: uncultured Spirochaetales bacterium; assembly: GCA_946061495.1. Classification (GTDB taxonomy): domain Bacteria; phylum Spirochaetota; class Spirochaetia; order Treponematales; family Treponemataceae; genus Treponema_F. Next base: position 1,523 of record CAMGSV010000023.1, read on the forward strand.
GACTCGTAGTGGACGTTGTAGAAGTTCAAGCTGGCGGAGAACTCCGTGTTGGTGGGACCTGCGAAGAAGTTCAGACAGCCGTCATTGCCGAGGAGCTTGTCTGCCAATTCTATGACAGGTGCCACAGGAGCGAATACAAATACGTCGTCAAAGAGTTTGCCCTCATTAAGTTCCTGTAGATGGGCAACTGGGTCAGCAATGTCCTTTGTGTTCACATAGACCAACTTGACCCCGTTTTTTGCGGCCTCTGCCACAGTGAAGATTGAGGCAGCCCGTTGGAGCCTCCCCTCGTCAATATCGGTGACCACCATGAGGCCTGGCTTTCTATTGCAATGGATGGCATAGTCGATTGCACCGAGTCCCATGGGACCAACTCCTGCCAACAAAGCCAGGGAACCACCTTCTACAATTCCCATTTCATGGACATACGAGCCGTTTTTGGTGTGGTACTGGGCATGAAAGGCTCCCACAACACAGGAGATTGGTTCTGCCAGGGATCCCATGAAGAAGTTGTCCGCCTTGTATTCCAGCAGGCAGTCCATCTCCATCACCTCATTGGGGATGATGATGTAGGTGGCATCTCCTCCGATGTGCTGGTAGGAATAACCCGGTGCCCACAATGTACCCTGGTAGTTCAATGCTGGTTGGATGGCGAATTTTTCTCCCGCCTTAAATTTATGCTGCCACTTGCTGCCTACCTCCACCAGTTCTCCGCAGAATTCGTGGCCGATGATGACGGGGGTTTCCTTCAAGGGAGCTCTGACACGCTTGTGGGAATCTCCCTGCATTGCCAACTTGTGGCTAGACATACAGATCGAGTCGGATACAATCCGGGCAAGAATTTCATCGTCCTTTATGGCTGGAAGCTGGAATTCATCCAGTCTCAGGTCGTTCACTCCGTGAATACGTACTGCTTTTGTCTTCATATATTCTCCTATCTTGTGGCAGCCTTGATCCATGCTGCCTGGTATGTGTGAAATCCAGGGAAATCGTCCTTCTCCACATCGGTGTACTGGATGTTGATGGTGTCTGCCAGATCCTTGTGGGTTTTTCCTGTGTATGCCATGATTCCTGTCATGGCGGCACCAAAGGCGGTAGCCTCCTCCATATTGGTGAGCTGGACGGAATGATTGTTCAGGATTGAGGCAAGAAGCTGGTTGTATCCCTTGTTCTTCCTGAAGCCACCTTCTGTGAAGATATTGGTACCCTCCGTTATGCCGGCACGCTGCAAGGCGGTGATGGTTTGGATGACCAATGAGATGTCCAGAACTGCCAGAAGCTTTTCCGGATTGCGGAAGAGTTCAGGGACATGCTTGCCGGATTTGATGTCATCCAGGGGGTAGAATTTTCCCTTTTCCAGGATTCCGGGCTTTGAGGTGGTGTACTGACCGGAACCAGGCACTACTTCCGGCAATAGGAAGGTATCCTTTTCCTGGAGGACAGAGCGGAACACATCCGGGTTGTAGCTGGGAAAATCGGTTGTGCCGGTGATTTCCTTGTAGAGGGTGATGTAGGTGTCGAATTCCATTCCACCTAGGAAGATGGCAATCTTTACGGGGGTACGCAAGGCTGTCTGGGTGAAGTAGACAATCTTTCCCACATCCTCGGGATGAAGGCCAAGTTCCTTCTGGGGATGCATGCTGACACACCAGGTTCCCGTGGAGTTAAGAATAAAGTCACCATGGGAATCCTTGGCCAGGTATGGCAAAAGGGAGGCATTGGAGTCGTGGATTCCCATGGTGACGATGGTTGATTCTGGAAGGCCCAGCTCTTGGGCCACCTGCGGCGTGAGAGTGCCCAGGGCTTCGTAGGTGTTCTTGTAGTTTTCAGGCAACAACTGCTTGATTCCCAGTTTTTCTGTCACCTGGGAATAGGCTTCCTCCCGATGGTTCCACAGATAGGAGTGGTTGCTGATGTAGGTTGGCTCCACCCCCCTGTTGCCGGTGAGGACATATCCCCAGTACTGGGGATAGTTCAGGATGCAGTGGGTGTGCTGGAAGGAGTCCGGGAAATATTTCTGGAGGAAGAAGATACCCTTGGCAGGATTGATCATGGAAGAGAAGGGAGGGGTGAATAGTTCCTCCTGCAGCTGGCCTGCAGAACCAACGGTGGCATAGAATTCCTTTTGAAATTCCGGTCCTGGCTCGTAGGTGTAGAATATACAGGGGACGCACTCCCTGCCAGCCGAATCTAAACAGACGAAGGTGGCACCATGGGTGGTGACAGAAATTACCTTGATGGGATATTTTTTGGCAAAATCCTTGAGGGTGGCGAAAAGCCACTCCCGCATTCCTGCCAAATCATGAACCTCCAGGCTTTCCTTCTTATCTGAGGCTGGGTGGGGTATCAGCACGGGGTCGAAATTCTTGTAGGCGGCATCCAGTTGCTTGAGATTCTGGTCGTAGACGGCCACCTTCTTGTTTGTCATGCCAATATCAATGACGGCTATTGCATATTCCATTGTTTCCTCCTTTGGGTTGTTCTGGGTCGGACAGGCTTTGGTTCAGCATGCTCTGAATGGGTCGTCCGGCTCTAGTTCAGCATAACCTGTCCGCCGGTGACTGGTAGGGCCTGGCCTGTTTCATAGGCTTGCTCCACCAGATAGTAGACGGCCCTGATGACATCCTGGCCGGTGCAGCCTCGGTTCATGGGAACCTTTGCCTCGTAGAATTTCTTTACGTCTGCAATGGTGGTGGCACCAGGCACCTTGCCGGTACGCAGGTACTGGACAAAAAGCCCTTTCTCTGGGTCAGACCACAGGGGGCCGTCGAAGAAGTTGCCGGGGCAAACGGCGTTCACCTTGATGCCGTATTCCACCAGCTCCAGGGCAAAGCTTTGGACAAGTCCGATACTACCGAATTTTCCGCCAGCATAGGATCCATTCTTGTTGGAACCCTCCAGTCCCGACTTGGAGTTGATCTGGATGATGTCTGTCAGCAGGGTGGGGGCGGTGGCATGCTGGCGCTTCATGGTCAGGGCACAGTGCTTTGTGATGATGGCGAAGGCGGTGTAGTTGATGTCTGTCACCAGACGGAAGGAGTCCATGTCCTGCTGGAGGATGCTGCTGGCCCGCAGGATGCCCGCATTGCTGACGCAGAGGTCCAGGCCACCGGCGGTGAGGTTGATTTCCTCCATCATTACCATCACAGATGCTTCATCGGCAACATTGACGGCCACGGGAAATGCCACCGTCTGCTGGTATTCCTGGTTCAGCTCCTGGGCGAATTGAGTAGCTCCTTCCAGATTTAAGTCGGCCACAAAAACAAGTGCACCGCCGGCTACCAGTCCCCGTACAATCTCTGCGCCAAAGCCTTGGGCACCACCAGTTACCACCACCACCTTGTTCCGCATCACCGTGGCCCTGCTGGGCTGGATTCGGGTGGAATCGTGGGATGGACTTTCTGCAGGGCTCTGTCCTGGAGGACACTGTCCTGCGGCGATGGCATCCAGGTCAGCCACATTCTGGGCCAGGGCATAGGTGAATTGCTTTCCGCCACTGGAGATCCGCACGATATGGGGGGGCGGATCCTGCTGCAGGGCCTGGCTGATGGCCCGGGCTACGTGGGCCTCGTCATCAATGGCTCCGTCAAGCACGATTTCCAGAGCATCAGCTGCTGCTGGCGGTGTGGCCAAAAAACGGACGAGATGGAGCTGGCCGGTCTTGTGTATGATGCTTCCTCTGATAAAGGGTGCGAAAAAGGCTGCTTGATTCATGGTTCCTCCTGTTGTGCGGCTGACTTGCATTCAGCGGCTAGCATTTCCTTCAGTATTTCTTCTGCCTTGCTCTGGGTGAGTGGCTCTGTTGATTTCAATTTTTGTCCCAGCCTGCTGTAGGCCTGAATGCGCCGGTCCAAATCCCAGTCTGCCATGGGGTTGTTCTTGGAGAAAAGCCCCAGGTCGGGATGGCTGGATGCGAGCGCCTCGTGGGCAACTAAGGCCCAGGTGGTGTGGATGAGGTTTTCAAAGGCCGGTAGGTTGATTTCCGGACAGTTGAAGGATTGGCGGGAGCTGTTTATGTCCACGCCGGAAATCTCCATGAGCTTGTGCTGCTGGCACAGGGTTTTGAGGCGCTGCAATTGCTCCGGTGTATTCCGTGGTGGCATGTAGGTGACAGCCAGGAATCCCAGCTGGGGAAGGCTTCCTATCAGCTGGTCCAGGAAGCTGTCCTCAAACTGCTCCCGTTTCTTGTCGCCGGTGGGAGACTCTCCCACGTCGCCGAGATAGGCGTAGGCGGGCACGGCACCGATGGACTGGGCAAAGGCTGTCACCTGCTGGACTGGTGGGCACTCATGGTCATCCGGCTGAATAAAAATCTTTTGGATGAAGCCACTTTTCAGCAGTCCCAGCAGGTCGTAGAGGTAGTGGGGATTGTCCTGCTCCAAAAGCCGTTGCTTTTGGGAAGGGGAAAGGGTAAGGGCAAGGGTTTCCTCCAGCAGCTGCACCAGCCTTTCGGGAGAACCTGCCTCCTTGTCCAGCAGTTTTGCAAAGGCGTAGAGAATGTGGCGCTCGGTGACGCTGCCTCCCAGGGCTGACTGGGACAGGCTTTCCACATCACGCTGGTAGTTCAGGATGGGAAGCTGAGCCTGCAGGAGAATCTTGTTCAGGTTTTCCACCATCCTGATGTTCCTGTTGCGGCGGCATTGGTGGATTGGCTCAAGGAATTGGGCCACCCGCTGCCGTTGCGGAGCCGGAACTCCCTGGATGGTCATGTAGACAATGCCCTGGGAGTCGGGATTGTTGATTTTCTTATTTGCGAAGGGGGTGGACTTGAAGCTCACCCGCAGCTCGAATCCAGTGACGCAGCCAAGTCCAAGGAGACGGCAGGCTTGGCTCATCTCCTGGGCTGCCTCCAGGGAGTCATGGTCCACGGAACCAGCTACTGCCAGTCCCGCCTCCCTGGCACGAAGGGCAGCCATGGAGGGAGTGTAGGGGCTAAAGCTATATATCGTATGAATATGATTGTTTATCTCCTTCGTTACAGGTGAATAGTGCTGCAGCCCACCTGCCCCAACAAAAGCCTCCAGTGCGGAGATCCTTTGCTGGGGGGAGAGGGTGCTGTCATTTATCCTTTCCATCGTTTCCTTCATGGCTACCTCTTCTTGGTGACTACGCTGCTGGCTTCCGCCGGGATGACAGAAGCCAGCAGGTCAGTTCTATAACACAGTGTATCCTGCACAGCGCTGGTTTTGGAAAACTTTGGGCGCCCTGCCGGTTTGGAACAACTTACACTCCCTGGCGATTCTTGCGAATGATGTCCAGGGTGGTCTGAACAGTGGTGGGCACGTGTCCAGGCAGGGGGCATACCCGCTCGTGGATGGTGTCCAGAATCCAGTCCACCTGTGGGAAGTAGTAGTGCTCGCACTCTGGTGCTGGTGTGATCCAGTTGCGGCTTCCCACCACTGCCACCGGTGCATCCAGGTAGTCGAAGGCTAGCTGGGTGACGTTGGAGGCGACGGTGTGGAGGAAGGAGCCACGCTCGGCGGCATCACTTGCCAACACAAGCTTTCCAGTCTTCTTCACGGACTCCACAATCTTCTCGTAGTTCAGCGGATTGATGAATCGGATGTCGATGATTTCGGCGTCCATGCCATACTTCTCCTGCAGAACCTTGGCTGTGTCCATGGCCCGATAGAGGGTGGCACCGATGGTGGCGATGGTAATGTCCTTTCCGCTCTTCCTGATGGCGGGCTCTCCCTCCGGTACCTCGTAGTAGCCTTCGGGAACGCCACCGGCTTCAAATTCCTCGCCCTTGTCGTAGAGCAGCTGACTCTCAAAGAAGATGACTGGGTCGGTTCCCCGCAATGCCAGGTTCAGCATACCCTTGGCATCGTAGGGTGTGGCCGGGAACATCACCTTCAGTCCGGGGATATGGGCCACCAGGGAGGTCCAGTCCTGGCTGTGCTGGGCACCGTACTTGTTTCCGACAGATACACGGACGGTCAGGGGCATCTTCAACAGTCCGGCGGACATGGACTGCCACTTGGATGCCTGGTTGAAGATTTCGTCTCCAGCACGGCCCATGAAGTCGCAGTACATCAGCTCAACTACAGCACGGCCACCACACATGGCGTACCCTACACCGGAACCGACGATGGCAGCCTCGGAGATGGGGCTGTTGAACAGGCGGTGGTAGGGCAGGGCTTCGGTGAGACCACGGTATACGGCAAAGGCTCCGCCCCAGTCACGGTTCTCCTCTCCCCAAGCAGCCATGGTGGGATCCGTGGTGAAGCGGTGGTACATGGCCTCGAACAGACCGTCCCGGTACTGGAACATCTTGTTCTTGGACACAGGCTTTCCGTCCGCATCGAAGGCGGAGCGGATCTTTGTCTTCAGTGCCTTCACCCGAGGATTGGCATCTCCCACCTCCAGCAGTTCAGGCTGACGATCCTCCATCTTCTCCACCTTCTCATTGGAGAACATGACAGATTCGATGAAGGCGGCGGAGGCACGGAGACTTTCGGCATCGTTGGTGGCCAGCTTCACCACCTCCAGCAGCTTGGCGTTGATGGCGGCCTTCTGTGCCTTCACCTCAGCCTTGGTGATGAGATTGTTCTTGATGAGGTACTTGGCGTACTTTTCGATTGCGTCGGCCTTCTGCCAGGTCTCGATCTCTTCCTTTGAGCGGTAGCTGGAGGCGTCGGAGGGGGAGTGGCCGGAAATGCGGTAGGTGATGGTGTCCATCAGAACCGGTCCCTTTCCTGCCAGCAGCAATTCCTTCTTGCGGGCAACTGCATCGGCCACCGCCAGGGGATTGTATCCGTCCACCCGCTCCGAGTGCATGTTGTCGGGATTCACGCCGGCGCCGACACGGGCCAGGAACTGGTATCCCATGGTCTCTCCACAGGTCTGGCCGCCCATGCCGTAGAAGTTGTTGAAGAAGTTGAAGAGGATGGGCGGAGCTCCACCCACATCCTCCGGCCACAGGGTGCGATACTGGTCCATGGCGGCCATCATCATGGCCTCCCAGACAGGTCCGCATCCCAGGGCGGCGTCGCCCACATTGGAGATGACGATGCCGGGTTTTCGGTTGATGCGCTTGAACAGAGCGGCACCAGTGGCGATGTCGGCAGAACCACCGACGATGGCATTGTTGGGCATGGAGCCGAAGGGCAGGAAGTAGGCGTGCATGGAGCCGCCCAAGCCTCGGTTGAAGCCTGCCTCCCGGGCAAAAATCTCTGCCAGGGTTCCGTAGAGGACGAAATTCTCCGCCAAGTCCTTCACTCCATTGTAGGAGATTTTTTCTGCCATCCGCAGGGTGTCTCCTCCAAGGAATTCCTTCATGATTTTTTCCAGCTGCTTCTCCTCCAGCTTTGCCACTGCGGAGTAGCACTTTGCCAGAATCTCGCCGTGACTTCGGTGGGAACCGAAGATAAAGTCATCAATGTCCAGATTCATGCACTGACCAACGGCAGCAGCCTCCTGTCCCATGGAAAGGTGGGCGGGTCCCTTGTGGTTGTATTCGATGCCGTTCCAAGCTCCCTGGGTCTTGAAGGTATTCAGCATACTCTCGAATTCCCTGATGGTCATCATGTCGTATAGGGCGCGCTTGAGCCTGTCGGCACCATAGGTGGCAAGCTCCTTCTCAAAGTCGCTCTTGTACTGGTTGACGGGAATGTCCTTGATTTTCAGGGTCTTGGACTTTCTCACCTCTTTGGGATCTACAAACATTGACTTAGGCATATTTCCTCCATATTTTTGGGCGTGACTTTTCACCCACTCATTCTCTTTTTAGGCTGGCGGCGACATCTGCACCGCCAGATTCCTTACAGACTCCAGATGGCTTCCCGAATGGCCTCACAGACGGTGGGGTGGGGGAAGATCATCTGCTTCACATCCTGAACACGCATTTCGTTTTCGATGAGGGCCGCTGCTCCCCAGATCATTTCCGAAGCATAGGGACCGAGGATGTGGACACCTAGAATCATGTCGGTCTGTTCGTCCGCCACCACCTTCACGGTACCAGTTGCCTTGGTTCCATTTTCCGCAATGAAACGGCCGGATACAATCATGGGAACAGAAGCAGTCTTCACCTTGATACCCTGAGACTCTGCCTCCTGCTGGGTCATACCCACTCCGGCGGCCTCCGGGATGCTGTAGACAACCCAGGGGATGGCGTTGTATCGCATGACGTCCCGGTTCTCGGTGCCCTCCAGATAGCTGCAGATGTCGTTCACCGCCACCTCAGCCATGCGGTAGGCAGAGTGGGCCAGCATGCTGCGTCCGTTTACGTCGCCGGCCGCCCAAATGCCGCTGATGTTGGTGCGCATTCGGTGGTCCACGTTGACGCCCTTGGGAGTTATGTCCACTCCGATTTCCTTTCCGCCCCAGGACTGGGTCTCGGAGCGGCGGCCCACTGCCATCAGCACCAGATCAGCGGTGACAGACTCCTGCTTCCCGTCCTTTGTGGTAAAATGGACGGTGCCGCCCTCCAGCCGCTCCACCTTGCAGCCCAAGTGGAAGGTGGTGTTGTGGAGGGCCTTCCGCAACAGGGGCGCCTGCTCCTTGTCCATGGGCGGGATAATCTCGTCCACCATCTCCACCACGGAAACCTGGCTTCCCAAGGTTCCGAACAGACTGGCAAACTCAACGCCGATGACACCGCCACCAATGACACAAAGCCGCTGGGGCAGGCTGGCTACGGACAGCAAGCCTGTGGAGTCCACCGCTGCGGGGTTGTCCTTCACGCCGGGAATGGGGGGCATGGCGGGAACTGAGCCTGCCGCCACCAGGATGGCCTTTGCCTGGTAGGTTTCCCCAGTTTCCGCCACCTTGACGGAACCGGGAGCCACAATCACCCCAGTCCCTTCTATAATTTGTGCTCCACATTTCTTTACCGAAGCAGTGACACCGGAACGGAGGGTTTTTACCACCTGTTCCTTCCAGTCCATCATCTCCGTCATATCGAAGGTGACACCCTCCGCATGGACACCGAACTGGGCAGCTTCCTGTGCATGGAGATAGTGCTTTGCTGAATTCAGCAGCGTTTTGGTGGGAATGCAGCCCACGTTCAGGCAGGTTCCACCCATGTACTGCTTCTCAATCACCAGCACCTTCTTGCCACGATGACCGAGTCGTTCTGCCGCCAGATAGCCGCCTGGTCCACCACCGATTACAATAACATCAAACATAGCTCACCTCCCTAGCGTGCAATCCAAATGTCGATGTCGGCCACTGCATCGCAGAGGGCCTTCAGGAACCTGGCGGCGGGAGCACCGTCCACCGCCGCATGGTCAATGGTGAGGCTGAATCCCAGGTGGGGCTGGATGTCGTAGGCATCCTCATCCACCATCACTGGCTTAGGCTGGATACCGCAGACACCCAGAATGGCCAGCTCTGGTGCATTGATGACCGGGGTAAAGCTTTCGATCCCGGTGCTGCCCAGGTTGGAAACGGTAAAGGTTGATCCTGTCAGCTGGTCCGGGGAGATGGTGCCGTTGATGCAGGCCTCCGCCAGCTGGCGTGCCTCGGCGGCAATCTGGGCCAGGCTCTTCAGGTTTGCATTGCGGATTACCGGTACCATCAGGCCACGGGGAGTGTCCACGGCCACACCCAGATGAACGTTGCGATAGTTCCTGATGACACCCTCCAGCTTCACGCCGTTCATGTACTGGAAGGAGGGCAGCACCCTAGAAACAGCGAAGAGAACCAGGTCATTGATGGTGATTTTGCCAAATCCTGCCGCTTCTCCCGCTTCTTTCAGACGATCACGGAAAGCTTGAAGGTGGGTGGCGTTTGCACTGGCACTCAAGGTGAATTGGGCTGTTGTTGCCAAAGAACCCATCATGCGGTCTGCAATGACCTTGCGGATGCCCTTGATGGGAGTGTCCACATACTCGTCAGCCACAGCGAGTGTAGCTGGTATCGTACTGGAGGCTGCTGCTGGGGTGCTGGCTCCAGCGTGGAGGTCTGCCAGGGTGACCCGTCCGCCAATGCCACTGCCCTGGGCAGGTATGCCAGCAGGAACAGCGTCTCCTGCACGGAGGGCATCCTTTGCGGCGGCAGTCAAAGGGGGGCGTCCAGCCAGGGCAGCCCGCACGTCTGCCTCGATAATGCGACCTGCGGGGCCACTACCGGCAATTCCTGCCAGGGGAAGGGCCTCGGCCTGTGCCAGGTTCCGTGCCCGGGGGGAGACTGCCTGCCAGCCAGCACCGCTGCCCGTATGAACTGGCAGGGGAACGGTGACCGCAGTGGCTGCCGGTGCAACTGGAACTGGGGCAGGAACAGGTTCAGGAGCTTTGACTGCCTCGGAAGCGGGTGCGGGGGCAGGAGCCTGCGGTGCAGGTGCTGCCTCGGCTGCTTCCGGGGTGGCTGCCTTCAGTGCCTCGGAATAATCCTCTCCAGCCTTGCCAATCACCATGATGGGCTGGAAAACTGGCACATCATCCCCTTCCTGGCAAAGAATCTTCAGAACAGTGCCTGCGGCTCCTGCCGGAACCTCCACTGTCGCCTTGTCTGTCTCAACCTCGCATACGGGGGTGTCTGCAGCTACGGTGTCTCCCTCCTTCTGCTTCCACTCCACAATGATGCATGATTCCACGGTGTTGCCCTGTTTGGGCATAATCAGCACATGTGCCATACAAACTCCTCTCGGATACAGTTTTACCTGGTCCAATATCTTCTATAGTCAACACTTCCCCTATACCCGGAGAAGTCTTATATTCGTCTCTGTCAACTCCTCCATGGCTTGTGGAGAAAGGTTCTTGTCCGTAATGAGTATGCTGGCACTTTTCAGGGGAAGAATGCTGACTGCGCCCATTTTTCCCCACTTGGTGGAGTCTGCCAGCAATACCGTCTGCTCCGCCTTTTGCTGCATCACCTTGATGATGTCCCCCGCCTCCATCAGGTGGGTGGTGATTCCCCGCTCCAGGCTGAATCCGTCTGTCCCCACAAAGGCCAGACGCACGTTGAAGTATTTCAGTGCCTCCGCCGCTATAGAGCCCACAAAGGATTCGGTGCTGTTGCGGAATTCTCCGCCGGTGACGGTAAGTTTTATGGAAGGATTGCTTTTTGCCGCAGTAAAGGCCAGGATGGAATTGGTGATGATGTGGATGTCCCGCTTGCCGAAAAGGTAGCGGGGAATCATGGCGGTGGTGGTGCCGGCCTCAATCATGATGGTGTCTCCGTCTTGCACCAAATCGGCTGCGGCCTTTGCAATCCGCTGCTTTGTCTCCACCAAAAGATTTTGTCTTTCTACTATATTGGGGTGAACGGAAGGAACGGCACCACCGTGGATCCTGTTCAACAGGCCCCGTTCCTCCAAATTCCGCAGGTCAGACCGAATGGTGACTTCAGAGACGGACAGCAGCTTGCTGAGCTCCACCACAGTCACCGTCCCCTGTTCCATCAGGAGATTGAGAATCTGCTTTTCACGGTCGGAAAGGTCAGTGGTCATTTATGTTTTCCTTTCGTATTTGCTTCATTACATTTACGATTATACACCTGATACGGCAAATAAGCAAGAAAAAAATATCGAAAAAAAATTCTTGACAGATAAAAAATTCAATGAGATACTAAACTTGTTGCGAAATGTAATCGTTTACATATTTAGGAGAGAATCTAGAATGTTGATTGGTGTGTCCCCGGTAATTAGTCCCGAGCTCATTGGTGTCCTCCATAGGATGGGCCATGGTGATGAGATTGTTTTGGCAGATGCCTTCTTTCCTGGCGACACCTGCAACAGCCGGGTGATTCGTGCAGACGGAATCCGCATTCCTCAGCTGCTGGAGGGAATCCTCCGGCTCATCAACTTGGATTCCTATGTTCCCGCACCGGTTGCCATGATGGCTCCCGTTCCTGGGGACCAGCTGGACATGTCAGTTGAGGAGTCATACCGAAAGGTTATCGACAGGTTCTGGCCAGGAACACCTGCAACGGAGCGCATCGAGCGGTTTGCATTCTACGAGCGTGCAAAGGCAGCCTTTGCGGTGGTGGTTACCGGTGAGACGGTAAAATATGGGAACATCATCTTGAAGAAGGGGGTAGTTCCCGTCTCCCCGGACTTTAATTGGTGACTGAGGTGGCTGACAACGAGGGGTCAGCCATTCAGAAATAAATCGGAGATAATCCGTAGACAAGGAGTGAACGTATGAAGAAATTGGTACTTGTACTGATGGTATCTCTCTTGGCTGTTGGCGTTGTGTTTGCTGGTGGTAAGGGTGATAGCTCAAAGGGTGACGGAAAGATTGTAATGGGTGCGTTGATTCGCAACCTGAACGAAACCTTCGTCCGTGACTATGCAGACAACCTGCAGAAGCTTGCTGATGCAAACAATGTGGAGCTGCGTGTTATGGATGGTAACGGTGACGTTGCCACCCAGCTGGACCAGCTGAACACACTGCTGACCCAGGGTGTGAAGTATTTCGTTATCATTCCTCAGGACACCGCTGCCACCGAGCAGATGTGCCAGCTGATCAACGCAAAGGGCGGCGCAGCCGCATTCTCCAACATCCAGCCTTCCGTTGAGGCTCTGAAGGTAGGAAAGAACTTCTTCCTAGCTTCCTCCCCTGAAAGTGTTGCTGGTGACATCCAGGCTGAGATTGCCGACGACTACTTCAAGGCATATCCCAACAAGCTGGGTCCCAACAAGACCATCAACCTGCTGATGCTCCACGGCCAGCTGGGGCACCCCGCACAGGTTAACCGCGCCAAGGGTGCTCTGGAAGGTCTGAAGGCCCGGGGCTACACGGTAAACATCGTTGCCGAGGATACCGCCAACTGGGGTGCCGCCGAGGCTCAGGCAAAGATGGACGCATGGATTGCCGCCTACCGCGGACAGTTCAACCTGGTTCTGGCCCAGAACGACGACATGGGGCTTGGTGCTGTTGAGTCAATGCTCACCAACAACTACGTGGATGACCCCGCCAATCCTTCCAAGGATGTAGACGGAGACGGAACTGTTCTGTTGGTACCCGTCATCGGTGTTGACGCCACAGAGACTGGAAAGCGCTCCATGGCTGAGAACAAGATGCTGGCAACTGTTCTGCAGGACTCTGTTGGACAGTCCACCACTGCCTTCGAGCTGGTTCTGACTGTAGCCCAGAAGGGGACCGCTATCGGTTCAACAGCCAACGGTCTCACAGCCGCTACTGCTGTAACTGGTGAGGATCCGGTAACAGATTCTGCTGTGCTTGCCCAGTGCTACCTTGTTCCCTTCAAGAAGGTAACAAAGTCTGACCTGTAGTCGGCTAAAGAAGGGGGGGGGCGGGATACAACCGCCCCCTTTTTTTGGATAACATCAAGAAACAGGAAGTGATTGATATGAGTGGCGAATATGTTCTTCAAATGCAAAACATTACAAAACGCTTCCCCGGTGTATTGGCACTGGATTCAGTGTCCCTCAATGTTCGTCCTGGGACAGTTCATGCTTTGATGGGTGAGAATGGAGCCGGAAAGTCAACATTGATGAAATGCCTTTTTGGAATGTATCATCCTGATGAGGGAAGGGTGGTTTTTAAAGGTAATGAAGTGAAATTCCGTGATGCAAAGGATGCCCTGGAGGCTGGTATCTCTATGATTCATCAGGAATTGTCAAATGTACCCTTCCGAACGGTGAGCCAGAACATCTGGTTGGGCAGGGAGCCGCTGAAAAAGATTCCCCTGCTGCGTCTGATTGACCACAAAAAAATGGATGATGACACGGAGGCCCTGATGGCCCGGCTGGATATGCATACGGTGCCTACCAGCAAGATGGCAAGCCTCTCCATCTCTGAGCAGCAGGGCTGTGAAATTGCCAAGGCCGTGTCCTATGGTGCTTCCATTGTAGTTATGGATGAGCCCACCTCCTCCCTGTCGGACCGGGAAGTGGAGCACCTGTTCAAGATCATCAATGACCTGCGTTCCCAAGGTGTTGCAATCATCTACATCTCCCACCGTATGAATGAGATTTTCCAGATTGCAGATGAGATTTCTGTAATGCGGGACGGAACTATGGTGGGAACCTATCCCGCAAAAGAGCTTGACGAAGACAAATTGATCAACTTGATGATTGGCCGTGTCACTACCCAGCGGTTCCCCACTGTTGAGGCAGTGCCAGGGGAGGTTTGCATGAAGGTGGAGCATTTATCCTCCACCAATCCTGCATCCTTCCAGGACATATCGTTTGAATTGCATAGATCGGAAATCCTCGGTGTGGGCGGCTTAGTTGGTGCCCAGCGTTCCGAGCTGGTGGAGGCCATCTTCGGTCTGCGGCCTGTTGTGGTGGGAACCATCAATGTCAATGGCAATGAGGTGAAGATCCGTTCTCCCAAGGATGCCATCAAGAACAAGATTGGTCTCATTACGGAGGACCGCCGTGGAACTGGCATCTTCCCCTTGATGTCCATCACCAACAACACATCGATTGCTGCCATCGACAAGTACCTGAACAAGGCCCACCTCATCGACCACAAGCATGTGAAGGAGCGGTCCGTGGAGCTGAACCAACTGCTGCGGACAAAGACGCCCACCATGGACGCCCAGATTCAGAACCTCTCCGGTGGAAACCAGCAGAAGGTCATCGTAAGCCGCTGGCTCATGACCTTGCCGGATATTCTCATTATGGACGAGCCCACCCGTGGTATTGACGTTGGAGCAAAGTACGAGATTTATACCATCATGGCGGACCTGGTAAAGCAGGGAAAATCCATTATCATGGTTTCTTCCGAGATGCCGGAGCTTCTCGGAATGTCCCATCGTGTTATGGTGCTTTGTAATGGAAGATTGACTGGAATCCTTGATAGGAAGGATGCCACCCAGGAGGCAGTGATGCGCCTGGCCACCCAGTTCTCATAATTTGTCAGGAGGAATTTTATGGCAGAAAAAGAAATGCAGATTAAAACCAAGCTTTCACCCAAGGAGCTGGCCAGTAAGTATACCAATTATCTGACCTTTGTAGTTTTGTTCGTTGTGCTTGGTGTTTTGACTAAGGGAGGTTCTTTGGAATGGGCCTCAATCAAGAACCTCTTGATTGCCGAGTCCGTTCGTGCCTTTGCCGCCTTGGGTGTAGGTATGATCATCATCACCCGTGGAATCGACCTGTCCATCGGTTATATGGTTTGTCTCACCACCAGTATCGCGGCCTCCTTCTCCCAGAACCCGGACTACTCCGCCGCCATGTATCCCGGCGTTGACTTTCCCGTGTTCCTGCCAGTGGTGGCAGCCCTGGCGGTGGGTGCCCTCTTCGGTGCCTTCAACGGTGTGCTGGTGGCCTATGCAAAGCTGCCTCCCTTCATCGCCACGCTCGGCACCATGTCCCTGGCTCGTGGCACTCAGTTAATCTATACCCAGGCAAAGGTTGTGGGCAGTCTGAAGAATGAGTACAAGCACATTGCTCAGGGCTCCTTGGGACCCATTCCCTTCCTCATCATCTATGTGGCCATTGCTGCGTTGATCGTGTGGCTGATTCTACGCCATACCCGTCTTGGTACAAACCTGTATGCCATTGGTGGCAATCCCCAGGCTGCCCGTGTGGCTGGTATCAATGTTGAGCGCTGTCTGGTGTTTGTCTATACCTTCGCAGGCTTGTGCTATGGTATGGCTGGTGTCCTGCAGGCTTCCCGCCTGGGCCTTGGAAATTCCCTCACTGGTGCAGGAATGGAGATGGACGCTATTGCAGCCGTTACCATCGGTGGTATTTCCCAAGCTGGTGGTGTGGGAACCATGGGTGGAATGCTGGTGGGCGTATTCACCCTGGGTATCATCAATTATGGTATGACCTACCTGGGAATCGACTCCTACTATCAGCTGCTGATGAAGGGTGCCATCATCATCGTAGCAGTGTTCTTTGACATGCGCAAGCACGCCCGCAAGTCCTAGGAGCAGTTGTGGCAACCATCAAGGATGTGGCACTGGATGCAGGAGTTTCCACGGCAACAGTCTCCCGAGTCTTGAACAAGGACTTCCGGGTGTCCGAGGCCAAACGTCGCCGGGTATACTCCTCCATCGAAAAGCTTGATTATCGTATACATCCTTTTGCCCGGACACTTCGTCTGGGGCAGTCCAAGACTGTGGGGGTAATTATCCCCGATATGTCCAATTTCTTCTTTATGAATCTCTTTGAGTACATGGAAGAAACCTTCAGAAAGAATGGATATACAGCTGTTTTGTGCTCCTCCCGCAATTCTGTGGAGGGGGAGGTGGAGCAGCTGTCCTATCTGATGGAAAAGCAGGTGGAGGGCCTGGTGGTAGTTCCCATGGGAACAGACGGGACGCATTTCTCCTCCATTATGGAGCAAGGTCTGCCCATCGTGTGCGTGGACCGAACCTTTACCGACCTTCCTGCCGACAGTGTCATGGTGGACAATGAGGAGGGTGGGTACAAGGCGGTGCGGGCATTGATTGATGACGGTTATCGTCGGATTGGCTTTGTTGGTGGTGACATGACCCAGATGACCTGCTACGAGCGGTATCTGGGATATTGTCGGGCCTTGCAGGAGGCTGGCATTCCTTTGGAGGAGGACTTTGTGTCCATGTCAGGGATGGCAATGCACGGAGGATACTACAGCATGAAGGAAATGCTGAGCAAGGAAAATCCCCCGGATGCCTTCTTCTTTGTGAACCTGATGATTTGTCTTGGAGCCACCCAGCTGATTATGGAGCAGCCAAAGGAGGTGCAGGATAGACTGGTTTGTGCCAGCTTTGACGATGCCTTCTTCTCATCCCTGCTGCATCGGTGCAAGTACTTTGTGTCTCAGCCGGTGGAGGAGATTGGAGTTCTGGCTGCCAATACCGTTTTGAACAGGTTGAATCGGAAGGAGGCGGCAGGGGCCGCCAAGACCATCCGGCTTAATACAGAACTAATACAGATTACGCATAAGGAGGTATGACGTATGGCAAAAAATAGGTTGATTGGAGAATATCCTGTCATTGGTATTCGTCCTACAATTGACGGACGGAGGGGACCGGTAAAGGTTCGTGAATCCTTGGAAGACCAGACCATGAACATGGCAAAGGCAGCCGCAAAATTATTCCAGGAGAATATCTGCTATTCAAATGGTGAGCCGGTGAAGGTGGTGATTGCAGACTCCACCATCGGTCGTGTTCCCGAGGCCGCCGCCTGTGCTGAGAAATTCCGCCGGGAAGGGGTAGATATCACTTTGACCGTAACTCCCTGCTGGTGCTATGGTTCCGAGACCATGGACATGGATTCCCATACCATCAAGGGTGTGTGGGGATTCAACGGTACAGAGCGGCCTGGCGCTGTCTATCTTGCGGCGGTGTTGGCTGGTCATGCCCAGAAGGGACTGCCTGCCTTTGGTATCTACGGCCACGATGTG
>CAMGSV010000024.1 GCA_946061495.1 uncultured Spirochaetales bacterium
CGCATACGATGCACGATTGTATGCACGGTCATTGGTCCCGGATTGCAAGCCCAAGGATTTCTGCAGAACAGGCGTATGTCTCCTACAGGAGATTTTTCCGCTGGGCCTTTTTCTGGTACATTTCTTCATCAGCCTCCTTGATCAGCTGTGCAGAATCAATGGGCGTCTTTTCTGCTGTGGCTGAACCGAGGGATATGCTGGTGTGGTACTCCTTCTTTATTGTTTTCATCTTGCTTTCTATGGTTTTTATCCGTTCTTGGACCACCTGTCGCTCTGTGTTGGTGAGAATTGCGAGAAATTCATCGCCACCCAATCTAAAGATATAGTCCTCTGCATGGAGTGAGCTCCTCATGACTTCATGGCAGAGGGTGATATATTCGTTTCCCTTGTCATGGCCATAGGTGTCGTTTACCGCTTTGAGACCGTCAATGTCGCACATAATGAAGCTGATGGGAAGGAGCTTGTTCTGCTCATCGATAGTGTACAATAAAGTTCGCAAAATGGGGTAGAAAAAAGCCATTGAAAAATCCAGAATGTTGGTTCCCACACTAACAAAAAAAGGACAAGGAGAAGGTCGCCGCAAGACTGAAGCTCATCTGGCAGGCTCCCGACGAGAAGTCGGCGAGGGCCATGAAGGCGGCCTTCTGCTAACAAGCTATCTGCTTGAGTATTCAGATGACTGGCAGACTGAGCGTTGCTATATGAATGCCGGTTCAATAAAACTTCAAAAGGAGATTCTGTTTGACGCAGCATGATGGATTTGCGGCTTTTTTCAGGAACGAAATTGCGAACTAAACTTGACACAATCTGAAAGAGCACTGCACTGCCCAATAAAACTGTTCCGGAACTATAGAGGGTGTATACAAAAAACAAGAAGCTGTAGTGTTCGACAATATGCCTGTAGGGAAGGGACCTGACCTCATTGGTAAAAAGGACGGAATATTGCTGTAGGGGGTGGCAGGATGACGGACAGTGAAAAAACGCAGGGAAGGATAAAAATATACCGTAAGGATTTCATCAACGTTTTTTTGTGGGGGAAGGCATAGGAAAAACAAAAGAGCATGAAGGTGGGCCCTCCAAAGGAAATTGCGGTGTACATGAGGGGTCTGATGGAGGGAAGCAGGTGGATGTCGGGGTAGACGAAGAAAATACTTCCAAAGAAGCCCCACAGTCCCATGGCAATGACAAAAATAGAGGAAATACTTGGATGCGGGAATATGGAATCGTCTGTTGGTATATAAAATGACGAGAACAAGGGCACACAGGGCTAGTATTGCCCGCAAGGTTCCTTGCACTGCTGTTGGATACTCTGCTCGGGTAAATATCTCCATAGGCGGCCATTATAGCATGTTTTTGCTAAGAAAACTATTTTTATCAATAAAGAAATACAGAAAAAAATTGGAGAGCGCCCATTGACTGCTGGAAGGGAGGTCGGGGTTTGTTGTAGTGCAGGGGAAGCGGTGCTGGAGTGTTCCCCCATTCCCTACAGAATCAGCATGGCGTCCCCATAGGAGAAGAAGCGGTAGCGGTGCTCCACGGCCTCCCGGTAGGCCGACAAAATGTGCTCCCTGCCGGCAAAGGCGCTCACCAGCATCAGCAGGGTTGATTCTGGGGTGTGGAAGTTGGTGAACAGCTTGTCCACCGCACCGAAGTGGTAGCCGGGATAGATGAAGATGCTGGTGGCTCCCATTCCTGCCTCCAGCTGCTGGCTCTGGCGGTTCCAGGCTGACTCTAATGTGCGCACAGAGGTGGTTCCCACCGCCACAATGGGCCGTCCCTCCTCCTTGGCCCGGGTGACAGCCTGGGCGGTCTCCTGGCTGATGGAATAGGTCTCCTGGTGCATCTTGTGGTCCTCCAGCCGTTCTGCCCGCACCGGCAGGAAGGTTCCCAGTCCCACGTGGAGGGTCACCCAGGCCCGCTGGACTCCCGCCGTGTCCAGGGTGGAAAGCATCTCCTGGGTGAAGTGGAGGCCGGCGGTGGGGCAGGCGGCGGAGCCTGTCTCGGTGGCGTAGACATTCTGGTAGCGCTGGCCGTCCTCCTCCGTGTCCTCCCGCCGGATGTAGGGGGGCAGGGGAATGTGGCCGTTGGCCTCGAACCACTCCTCCGTAATGGGGAGGGGGAAGGCCAGGGTGCGGAATTCGGTGCCGGTGTCGGCGGGATTGGGGATGATGGTGGCCACCGTACCGTCTGCAAAGTAGTACTGGTGGCCGCTCTTCTGCTTCTTGGCGTTCTTCACCATGGTCTTCCACAGGCAGCAGGTGCCGGCGGGAAGGGCGGGGGCTCCTTCCGGGAGGCTGCCGAGGCCCAGGGGCTGCAGGAATAGGAATTCCACCTCCCGGCCGGTACTGTCCTTGATTCCGTAGACACGGGAGCGACGAACTCTGGAGTTGTTGAACACCATCAGGGCGTCGGCGGGAATGAATTCGGGAAGGTCTGCCATCTGCCGGTGGAGGATGGAGCCGGTGGCTCGGTCCAGCAGCATCAGTCTGTCCTGTCCCCGCACTTCAGGCGGGTGCTGGGCGATGAGCTCTGGGGGCAGGTCAAAAGAGAAGTCTTTCGTCAGCATGGTGTCGTCCTTGTACTCCAAGATGTTTGTATGCCTTGTCCGTTACCATACGGCCTCGGGGGGTCCGCTGCAAAAGGCCGCACTGGATCAGATATGGCTCGTAGTAGTCCTCCAGGGTATCCATGGACTCCCCGATGGATATGGCCAGGGTCTCCGCTCCCACGGGGCCGCCGCCGAAGTTCTGGATGATGGAAAGGAGGATTTCCCGGTCGTAGCGCTCCAGCCCCAGGGCGTCGATTTCCAGCCGCTGGAGACCCAGCTCCGCAATTTTTCGGGTGATGGTGGCGGTTGCTCCAGTGCCAGGGGTTCTCGAACCCAGGACTTGGGCAAAGTCACGGATGCGGCGCAGCACACGGTTTGCCACACGGGGGGTTCCCCGGGAGCAGCCGGCCATCAGCAGGGCGGCATCCTCCTCCACCTGCACCTCAAGGATGCTGGCGGACCGCTTGATGATGGCTGCCAGCTCCTCCGGGCTGTAGAAGCTGAACCGCTGGACAATACCGAAGCGGCTGATGAGGGGGCTGGAGACCATGCCCGCCTTGGTGGTGGCTCCCACTAAGGTGAAGCGGGGGATGGGAATGCGGACGGTGCGGGCAGCGGCTCCCTGTCCGATGATCCAGTCCAGCTCGTAGTCCTCCATGGCGATGTAGAGCATCTCCTCGATGGCGGGCTTGAGGCGGTGGATTTCATCGATGAAGAAGACGGTTCCCTCGGTGATGGTGGAAAGTATGCCTGCCAGATCCTTGGGCTTTTCCAGAGCCGGCGCACTGGTGACCTTGAATTCGGCCCCCAGCTCCTGGGCGGTGATCTGGGCCAGGGTGGTCTTTCCCAGTCCCGGCGGCCCGATGAGGAACAGGTGGTCCATGGCCTCGCCGCGGCTCTTTGCCGCCTGGATGCAGACGGCCAGGTTTTCCTTCACCATGGTCTGGCCCAGGAATTCCGTGAGGAATTTGGGCCGCAGGCTGTTGTTCTGGAAATCCTCCTCTAGGGGGATTCCCGGTCTCAGTAGCTCGTTCATCTGTCTTGCTCCTCCCCCTTAGGCCAGCTCCACAATGGCCCGGCGGAAAAGGAATTCCTCCTGCTGGCTGGGGGCCTTGTCCTTCAGTTCCAGTGCCAGCTCCTGCTCCAGCCGGGCAAGCACCGCCTCGCAGTCCCGCTTGTCGTAGCCCATGTCCACCAGCGCCTGCACCACGTCCTGCCAGCGGGAGGTGGCGGCGGCAGACCGTGGGACGGGGCTGTCGCCAAAGCTCAGCTTTCCCTTCAGCGCCAGCATCATCTTCTGGGCAGTCTTCTTCCCCACGCCGGGGAGCCGCTCTAGCTGGGCCAGGTCCTCGCTGTCCAGTGCCTGGGTCAGCTGCTGGGGCGAGATGCCCGACATGATTTTCAGCGCACCCTTGGCACCCACCCCGTCCACCTTCAGCAGGTCCAGGAAGAGGGCGCGCTCCTGGGGGGAGGCAAAGCCGAAGAGCCTCATGGTGTCCTCTCGATGGAGCATCCAGGTGAAGATGCGGGCTTGGCTTCCCACTGGCGGCAGGGAGTCCAGGCTGGAGTCGGGAACGGCGATGTCCCACTCAATGCCGGAGGTGTCAAGGCGGACTGTCTGGGGAAGCTTTGCGGTGATGGTTCCTGTCAGGCTGTTGAACATGGGTCCAATTATAGCGGAAATGGATTGAAAGGCCAAGGGACTGCCACTGGTGGGAATGTGTGGTTTTACTCTTGTGCATTTTGTTGTTTCGCAGTATCCTAAAAGAACTGAATAAAGAACTGGATATTGGAGTAGCTACAATGAAGATGAGTATCAAGACAAGGTTAACCGTTATCGTTGGCGGAGGGGTGCTGGCCCTCATCATGATTAATGTCATCGGTGTCATGCGGATGATGGAGGTGAACCACAAGCTGAAGGATATGACCAATGTGAACTCCGTGAAGCAGCGGTACGCTATCAATTTCCGGGGAAGCGTCCACGACCGTTCCATTCGGGTGCGGGACTACGTGCTTTTGAACGATGATGGGCAGCGGGCAAGCACCCTTGCGGAAATCAATGAGCTGGAAGCCTTCTACCTTGAATCCGAGCGGCTGCTGAACCAGATGATGGCCGGTGAGGTAGAGACGACCCAAGACGAGCGGCGGATGATTGCTGACATCGAAAGCTCCAAGGCCTTTCTGACTCCGCACATCAACGAGATCATCTCCCTGGTTGACTCGGGCCGGCGTGACCAGGCATACCGCATCCTCATGGATACCGCCCGCCCCGAATTCCAGCGGTGGCTCGACAGGATAAATGTCTACATCGACTACCAGGAGGACAACAACCAGGCCATCACCAGCTACCTGCTGCAGCTTTCCAATGAATTCCAGAGCATCATGACTATCATCACGGTCCTGTCGGGACTCTTGGGCGTGCTTGCGCTCATCTGGGTGATTCGTTCTGTGCGGCCTCTGGGTACGGTTGCCAAGGCTTTGGACGAGATTGCGGCGGGGGAGGGAGACTTGCGGGTGAAGCTGGAAGTCACCACACAGGACGAGATAGGCAAGGTGGCGGAGAATTTCAACGTGTTCATCTCCAGTCTCCACAAGATTATCTCCACCGTGAAGGGCTCCGTAGTGAGCTTGTCTGTCACCAGCCGTGGCCTCACCTCCAGCATGAACGCCGCCCAGGGGGCGCTGGACAAGATCAATGGGGACATCATGCGGGTGCAGAACCAAATGAGCACCCAGTCCACCGCCGTCTCCGACGTGTCCAGCACCATCCAGGACATTGGCAACAAGGTGTCGGATTTGAACCAGATCATCGAGGTGCAGACCTCCAGCATCAACGAAAGTGTCTCTTCCGTGGAGCAGATGCTGGACGATATCCAGTCGGTGACGGATGCCCTGGGCCGCAGCACTGCCCAGTTTGAGAATTTGTCCCGGGTGTCGGAGATTGGCTTCCAGAAGATTTCCGAGGTGCAGTCCAAGGTTATGGATATCTCCAACAAGTCCCGCAGCATGTCCGAGGCTAATGCCGTCATCGACAATATCGCCGCCCAGACAAACCTTCTGGCCATGAACGCTGCCATTGAGGCGGCCCATGCAGGTACGGCGGGAAAGGGATTTGCTGTTGTTGCCGGAGAGATTCGCAAGCTGGCGGAGAGCTCTTCTGCCCAGTCAAAGTCTATCTCTTCTGCCCTGAAGGAATTGGTGGCATCAATCTCTGGAGTGGTTGAGACCTCCCAGACCTTGAGCCAGGCCTTTGAGGATGTACGCAAGGCCATTGCCTTCCTTGCCGAGGAGCTGAAGATTGTGCAGGATGTCATGGATCACCAGAGTGAGGGAAACCGGCAGGTGCACAGCTCCTTTGCCACCATCCATCGGCTCAACGAGCAGGTTCGGGTCAGTGCCGCCCAGATGGCCACTGGCAGCCAGAGCATTTTGGCAAAGACCGCCGATTTGGTGAACATTACGGAGCAAATCAACACCTCCATGTTCAGCATGACTTCCAGCGCTGAAGCCATTGCGGATGCGGTGGGCAATGTGGTTTCCCTCAGCCAGACCACGGAGCAGGGTGTCCAGACCGTTAAGTCCCAGGTGGGGCGCTTTGTATTGTAGCAAGAAAATAATTGAAAAAATCCTTGCGGCCCTGGCAGTAGTGGTGGAGTCCTAAGCTGCCGGTGCCGTCCCTGTCACGCTCCCGACGGCAGCCACCACGACAAAGTGCCAGCACCGGACAGTGGGTGCACTCCTCTTCCTGCTGTTGGGAGGAGGTGAGGAACCGCTGCATCACCGGATGGTAGAAGAGCTCCTTTAGATTCATTTCCTTGATGTTTCCAATGTACCAATTGTCTGAGCAATAGAAGTCGCAGGGATAGAGGCTGCCGTCGGATTCCAGGGTGATGGTGGCGGGGCAGTAGCCCAGCATTCCACATTGCTCCGGCTGGTACCCTTGGACCATGGCCAGCAGGTTGTCGTAGAACCTGATGGAGATGTCCGTGCCGGCTGTCATATCCTTCCAGTAGAGGCCGAAGAGCACCTTGTTCAGTTGGGAGAACTGCTGGTGTGTGAGGGAAAACGTGTCTAGGACAAGCCCGTCCTGCCGAACAAGTTTGTCCTGTGGTGGTTCTGGCTCCACCTGGGGTGGCACCGCAGGCAAAATACAGTGGATGAATTGGAGGTGGTGGAGCTTGTTCTCCTGGAACCATCGGTAGATTTCCTCTTCGTGTCCCACCCAGGCCTCTGTGATGACCGATAGGATGGAAAATGTGACCTTGTAGTGCCTCAGCATCTCGATGGCCGCCATCACCTGGCGGTGGCTTCCTGTGCCGTCCTGGTAGGTGCGGTGCTGGTCGTGGATGTGGGCGGGGCCATCAAGGGAGATGCCCAGGGAAAAGCTGTGGTGGGCAAAGAACTGGCAGAATTCCGGGGTCAGGAGGGTGCCGTTGGTCTGGAGCATATAGCAGGCGTGGCTGACCTGGTTTTCTTTGCCCGCCGTCTCGTGAGCCAGGCGCTCCGCCTGGCCTTGGCGGTGCTCCTCCACCAGCTCCACAAACTGACGGAAGAAATCCAGCCCCGCCACCAGGGGTTCCCCCCCTTGGAACAGGTAGGTGACGGTGCCGCCCGCCGCAAAGTCCAGGGTGGTGGCAATGAGGGCCGCCGCCGTGTCCTTCTCCATGATGCCCCGGTCCCCCTCCAGACGGCAGCCGGCAGTCTCGAGATAGAAGCAGTACTGGCAGCGGAGGTTGCAGGCGGCTGAGGCGGGCTTGACCAATACGGTGATGTTTCTGCACGTGTTTTTCATCAGTCTTTTCCCCTGTCCTTGATGGAGGTGCCCAGATGGATGTGGGGTGGGAACATATAGGACACCTCCTGGCTGTTGTAGTGGGGATTGTCCATCATGGCCATGACTCCCTGGGCCAGCTTTACCCCCATGCTGTAGCCAGGATGGATGGAGGTGGTGATGTTCCGCTGCTGCCAGTCGTCGGCGGAGTAGTCAAAGCTGACCACGGAATAATCCTGGGGAATCCGCTTGTTGTGTCCCTCCAGCACCTCCAGCAGCATTTCCAGAATCAGGTAGTTGCAGCAGACGATGGCGGTGCATTTCGGCAGTGACTTGAGGAAGCTCCACATCATCTTCTTGAACTGCTTTTCGTCCCGCAGATCGTCCAGCATGCACCACTTGAAGTAGCTGTCGTCCACATAGACATTGTATTGTATCAGGGATTTGATGATGCCGTTGTACTTCTTGTTTCCCTGATAATTGTCGTAGACGAAGAAGCCGGCGATGTAGGTATGTCCTTTGCATACCAGCTGGTGCACCAGCTCCTGGGCGCAGCTCTCGTCGTCCACAATCACCTTGGGAAATTTCGTGTCACGGTAGTAGTTGTTGTAGAAGATGACGGGAATGTTGTTCTGGTGGAGCTGCTCGTAGATGTCCGCGTTGGGACTGGCGGTGCTGGCCTTCACGCCGTCGATGATGAGGGCGTCGAAGCCTGAGGTGCAGGCGGTGAGGCAGCGCCGCTCGTTGAGAATCTTGTTCTCCGTGAAGAAGATTCTCAGCTCGATGCCAGCGCCCTGAAAGATGGTCCTGACTCCTGAATGAATCTTGGATATGGCGTTCTTGTCCTGCCCCTGGACAATGAGGGCCACCTTCTTTCCCCCTGTTTCCGGCAGGGAACTGTTGTGGATGGAGTAGTTGGTGTTGAAGAAGGTGCCGCTACCCCGCAGGGTGTAGACAAAGCCCTCCCGCTCCAGGCAGGAAATGGCAGTGCGTACCGTCTGGCGGCTGACATTGAACTTGCGGCAGAGGAAGTGCTCCGAGGGCATTTTGTTGGTGTCGGTGAATTTATGCTCGTTGATGAAGGAGCGGAGGTAGGAGGTTATGAGCTGATACTTTGTTTCCCGTTGTGTCATACTCCTCCAAAGGGGGCATTGAAAGACCTGGCCGGAATTCCAGCCAGGCTGTGAAATGGAGCCGGAAAACCCCGTTGGAAAACTGCAGGGCTTCCCGGACTTGAAAAATCAGTCGGTGATGGTGGCCGTTATGCCCTCGGCTTCCTGAATCCACGCCAGCAGGCTCTGCCGCAGCTGGGCCTTGGCCTGGGAATGGGCGGGATCCGCCACCACATCCACCAGCTGGTGGGGATCGGTGGGCAGGTGGTACAGGTAGTCGTCGGCATAGACGCTGCTGTTCATGTCCAGACCACCGTCCTTGTCCGGG
The DNA here is from genome assembly GCA_946061495.1 of uncultured Spirochaetales bacterium. Classification (GTDB taxonomy): domain Bacteria; phylum Spirochaetota; class Spirochaetia; order Treponematales; family Treponemataceae; genus Treponema_F. The sequence goes on from CAMGSV010000024.1 coordinate 8,760, forward strand.
GCGTAGACTGCGTACAGGTATTCTGCCGTGCGGATACAGCGACCCACCTTGCTCTCGGAAATCTGGGCAAAGACCTGATTCTTCCGATTATCATCCTTTTTTTCCACCACGTCAAGGAGGTTCTCTCCAATCATGGCATCCCCCACGTCCACTCCAGCCAGGGCCATGATGGTCTTGGGCAGGCTTTCGGTGGACACCAGCTGGCTCTCCCGGTAGCCCTTGTTGCCAGAGAAGGAGCCACCGCTGATGACCAGGGGTACCTTCAGGGCGCTGTCGTGGCCGGTGCGCTTGTAGTCGTCGTAGCCCCGCAGCTTGCTGTCCCGGTTTCTAGTCCTGAAATGGGAGCCATGGTCGGCGGCAAAGATGATGACGGTGTTGTCGTAGATGCCCAGCTCCTTCAGTCGGGCCACCAGCCGTCCCAGGTTCTTGTCCAGGCTGGCACAGGCTCCCAGATAGTCGGGGTACTCCTCCTGCCAGTCGCCGCCCCCCAGCATCTTCAGATCCTCCGGGGGAACGAAGTCGGCGAATTCGGCCTTGGAGCCTTCTGGTCCCTGGTAGTGGTGGGCGCCGTTCTGGTGGTGGGGCTCGATGTGGGAGATGGTCATGAAGAAGGGGCGGCCCTCCGTTCCCTCCCAGCTGTTCTTGACGGTGGAGTCGAAGAATTCCAGGGCAAAGTCCGTGATGCAGTCGGCGCGGTAGCCGGCGAAGTCCCGGCGGTTCATGTCCTCGTCAAAGACATAGCCGCCGTATCCGTCGGAGGTGAACTCCAGCACGTCGGCGGTGCGCCAGAAGCCCTTGTAGCCGCCCCGCAGGTGCAGGGGGATGGGTGCTATCTGGTAGTCCTGGTGGGGCTTCTTTTCCAGCTCACCCTCGGAGGCTAGGTGCCACTTGCCGATGTAGGCTGTCTGGTAGCCCGCCTCCTCAAGCCAGTTGGCCACCGTCTTCACCTGCTGGGGCAGGGCGATGCTGTTGCGGAAGCATCCCGTGTCGGTGGCATACTTGCCCGTCTGGAAGATGGCGCGGCACGGCCCGCAGACAGGCTGGGGGGAGAATGCGTTCTCAAAGCAAACTCCCTCGGAGGCCAGCTGGTCCAGGCAGGGGGTGATGGGCAGGGGCTGTCCATAGCAGCCGCAGGTGTCGGAGCGCTGCTGGTCGGTGAAATAGAAGATGATGTTGGGTCGCTTTTCAGTCATGCTTTCCTCCTGATGCGGTCTCAGTTATTTTTCCACGAATTATAATGAAGAGGGTAACGGCTATCAACACAAGGAATGCGATGCAGACGGGGGAGGAGGCGAAGATGCTCCAGCTTCCGTCGGAGATGACGAGGGCACGGCGGAAATTCTCCTCCGTCATGCGTCCCAGCACCAGTCCCAGAAGAATCGGCACCACGGAGAATTCCATCTTCACCAGGAAATAGGCCACCACAGCAAAGATCAGGGTGATTCCCACATCGAAGGAGGAAATCTTGACGGAGTAGGCCCCCGCAAAGCAGAAGATGACGATGATGGGGGTGAGGATTACAGGTGGAATCTTGATGATTTTGGCAAAGAGTCCCGTGAGATAGCGTCCCTGCAGAAACATGAACAGGTTCACGAAGATGAGGCCAAGCATGATGGCGTACATGGTGACACCATGGTCCGTGAACAGGCGGGGGCCGGGAGTAAGGCCGTTGATCATCAGTGCTCCCAGCATCAGGGCCACGTTTCCGCCGGCTCCCAGCTCATTGGTGGCCAGCACAGGCTGACCCAGCATTTCCTGGCCGTAGGTGGCCATCTTGCGGTTGACGATGTCGGCGACACCACCCACTGCCCAGGGGCAGATGACGGTGACGGCTCCGTCTGGCCACTGCTCAGGCGTGGCTGCTTCCTTTTTTCCAGCTGCAAAGAGACTGCAAACTATGGTTACGAGTGCGAGAGTCATAATGAATCTTTTCATATTTCCTCCAAAAGAATTGTGTTGATGCTTTGATTATACCACGGCTTCTTTTTTCAATACGGATAAAATTTTTCAGGTTTAAACAAAAGTTGTATGGTTCCATTTTGTAAAGGAACAAGTTGTACGGTTTTTGATTCGGTTGCCCTTCCTGTCTTTTTTGTGTATTCTATTGAAATGAAATTGTACGCAAAGCATCAACTTGTTCTCACCGTTGTGGTGGTTTCCATATTGGCCTCTGTCGTCACTGGCATTGCCACCTCATCATATTTCAAAGGGAAGGAGGCGTCCCTGCCCCCCACCAAGACAGAAGTGGAGTCGCAGCAGCAGTCCGCCTCCACGCAGGAGCCGGATATGGTTCCCGGTCCCGTGGTGGCCGCCCAGGAGCGGATGGTTCCCGGCAAGGAGGACTCCTTCCTGCTGCAGACGGCGGTGCGTGCTGATCCGGTGTACACGGCGGACATGGTTGCCTCCTATACCCAGGACGAGCTGCAGAACATCAGCGTCTACGAGAAGTGCAACGAGGCGGTGGTGAACATCAACACCCAGGTGATGGCGGTGAACTGGTTCCTGGAGCCGGTTCCCCAGGAGGGAGGCTCCGGCTCCGGCTCCATCATCGACAGGCGGGGCTATGTGGTGACCAACGTCCACGTGATATCCGACGCCTACAAGATTTACATCTCCCTGTCCGACGGCACCCAGTACGAGGGCCGGGTGGTGGGTACCGATGCTGCCAGCGACATTGCGGTTCTGAAATTCGATCCCCCCGCCGGGGTGGAGCTCAAGACCATCCCCTTCGGCGACTCCGACAAGCTGAAGGTGGGGCAGAAGCTCATCGCCATCGGAAATCCCTTCGGCTTCGAGCGCACCATGACCACGGGCATTGTCAGCGGGTTGGGCCGCCCCATCCAGAGCTCCACCGGTACCATCATCCGCAACATGGTCCAGACGGACACCTCCATCAACCCCGGCAACTCCGGCGGCCCCCTGCTGGACACTGCGGGGCGGATGATCGGCATCAACACCATGATCTATTCCACCTCCGGCAGCTCTGCAGGCATTGGCTTTGCGGTTCCCGTGAACACAGCCCGCCGGGTGGTGTCCGACCTGATTCAGTATGGCTCCGTCCGCCGTGGTGTCATCCAGGCATCCTACGTGCAGCTCACCTCCAGCATCGCCTCCTACGCCAGGCTGGGAATTTCCCGGGGCCTGTTGGTGTCCGAGATCCAGCGGGGCGGCAATGGGGAGAAGGCGGGAATGCGGGCGGGCACCGAGGCGGTGCAGTACGGCAGCAGACGGAACGGCCGCATCATCTATCTCGGGGGCGACATCATCACCGCCATGGACGGCATCAGCGTGGGAAGCCTTGCGGACTACTATTCGATCCTTGAGAGCAAGCGTCCCGGCGACACCGTGCGGGTGACAGTCTACCGTGACGGAAAATACCAGGAGCTGCAGGTGACTCTGGCAGAGGAGTAGTTTTCCTTGTCCACCGTCTGGTTCTGTGGTATGATGCTTCCAGGGGGTCTGTGATGTTTCCAACTGACAATGATATCCATCGTCTCATTTCAATGAAGGATGCTGACAGCGGCTTTTTCGTTCTCGCTGTCTATTCCTTCATCGAGGCCCACATGAAATCCCAGATGAAGGAGTGTGGCCTGACGGTGGCGAAGGATCACACCTTCCAGACCATTTCAGGGGAATACCAAAGGTTGTTTCAGCGTCGGTTTGGGCGGCTTTCACCAAAGGAACAGGCGTTCTTCAGTGAGATGAAGCGGCGGAAGCAGGACACAAACAGGGTTCGCCATGAATTCGCCGCCCTCTCTGTGGAGGAGGCCCGGTGTGCCGCTGGGAACCTGTTGCTCTTCTACACCATCGTTGATGAAGAGGTAAAGGACAAGCTCCGTCCGCTGGAGACCTTCCTGGGGGAGTGGGGGAGCCGCAATCCTCCCGCTGACTCGGCGAAGGAGCTGCTGGAGGCAAACCAACGGATACAGGAGCTGGGGATGCAGCTGCAGGAGCTCATGGAGCAAAGCCAGGAATACCAGCAGTTCAAGGTCGAGTTCCAGCGGCTGGAAAAAAGGTGCCAGCTGGCTGAGCTGGAGTGGAGGGATTCAGAGGAGAAGGCGGCTTCCTATCACCGGCAGCTGGAGGAATACCGCCAGCTGCAGGAGGAGTCCCAGACAAAATTTGGCCAGTACGAAGACTACATCTGCCGGCTTCAGCGGATGGTTACCTATACCCGCACGAGAAATGAATTCGAGCGTGCCCTGTTGCGGCTGACGGCGGAGCAGGAGGAGGCGGTAAGCCGCATCACATTCAAGAAGGACTATCTGGTGAAGGGCTCGGCTGGAACGGGAAAGTCCCTGGTGCTGCTGAAAACCATAGAAAAGCTGCTGTCCCAGTCTTCCGGCACCTGCGTTCCCCTCTTTGTCACCTTCACCAAGAGCCTGGTGAAATACAATGCCTATGTGGCCAGCCTGATGGAAATGGGGCTTTCAGAGAAGAGTATCAGGACGGCGGACAGTTTCTTTGTGTCCATTATGGAGCACATTTTTCCCGGCCAGGGCATAGACTATAAGATCGACTTGAAGGACAAGTATGCCAAGCCCCTGAGGAACTTCCTCCGGGAGACGTATCCCCAGCAGGAGCTTGATGTCAATGATGTGTTCCGTGAGGCTACCACCTTCATCTGGCCCAACCTGGTGACCCGGGAGGAGTACATTGACCAGATGATTGACCGGACGGGCCTGCTGATTCCCCTGCGGCAGGAGCTCCGCCAGGTGTACTGGGCCGCAATCACGTGGTTGGAGCAGCAGCTTGACCGGGAGAAGCTGTGGTGGCACGACTATGCCAAGCTGCGGGTGGCCAGGGCACTCCGTGAAAGGCCGCTGGCGGAGGAGAAGAAGCTGGCTGACTATGTGTTTGTGGATGAAAGTCAGGATCTGTCCGTCTGCTCCTTGTTCTGCATCAAGGCCGTCTGCAGGAAGTCCCTGGTGCTGGCAGGAGACCGAAACCAGTCCATCTACCGGCTGCCCTTTTCCATGGCTCGGGCTGGTATCGATGTCAGGGGAAATTCCATCACCCTCAAGACGAATTTCAGGAACACCGTGCAGATAAACCAGGTGGCGGAGCGATACCGGAGCCTCATCCCCGGCATGAACCAAGCTGCCTGTCCGTCCTCCTTCCGGCTGGGCCCTCCTGTGGAGCTGCTGGAGGTGGACACGTCGCGGCAGAACGTCTACAGTCTCATTGCCCAGCGGGCCCAGCTGTGCGTTCAGGAGCTGGGGTATGAGCCCGGGAATGTCTGCGTGATTGTCAACTCCAATCAGACCAAGCAGATGCAGAGCATTCAGCAGGAGCTGCGGAAATGCGGCCTTGCCTACGGGGAGCTGAAGGACATGGATTTCTCCCAGGGAGACAGGGTGTGCATCTCCACCATCCAAGCCTGCAAGGGTCTGGACTTTCCGGTGGTGATACTACTGGCGGACCACCGCAGCCACATCCACACCGGCAGCTACAGTCCGGAACAGGTGGACCGGCTTGAGCGGAACATGTTCTACGTGGCCATGACCCGGGCCATGGACATGCTGACGATAGTCACCACCTCCAAGGCTGGGAATCCCGTGGTGACTGACATCAAGGCATGTGTTCAGGCGGAGCGGGTGCAAGGGCAGGACTGGTCTGAGGAGTTCCCTACACGTTGCAAACTCCCGCCCGCTGTGGTATCCTTGGTGGCAGGAGGCAATCATGCGTAAGTTTCAGGTTGTGGCGCCCTACCAGCCATCCGGGGACCAGCCCCAGGCCATTGAGCGGCTGGCGGAGGGCTTCTTGCGGGGGGACAGGTACCAGACACTGAAGGGGGTGACGGGAAGCGGCAAGACCTTCACCATGGCCAAGATAATCGAGGCGGTGCAGCGGCCCACCCTCATCATCAGCCACAACAAGACCCTTTCTGCCCAGCTGTACCGGGAGTTCAAGTCCTTCTTCCCCCACAATGCCGTGGAGTACTTCGTCTCCTACTACGACTACTACCAGCCGGAGGCCTACGTGCCTGCCCGGGACCTCTATATAGAAAAGGATGCCTCCATCAACGACGAGATTGACCGCCTGCGGCTTTCCGCCACCTACAGCCTCATGGAGCGGCGGGACGTCATCGTGGTGGCCACCGTGTCCTGCATCTACGGACTGGGGATGCCTGACCTGTACAAGGACATGCGGATTCATCTGGAGAAGGGGCAGGAGCTTGATCCCGCCGCCTTTGCCCGCCAGCTCATCGGTCTGCAGTACGAGCGCAACGACGCCATCCTGGACCGGGGACGCTTCCGCATCCGGGGGGACGTGATGGAGGTGTATCCCGCCTACGTGGAGAACGACCAGGCCTACCGCATCGAGCTGGACTGGGACCAGATCTCCCGCATCCGCAGGTTCAACACCATCACCGGCGACACCATCGAGGAGCTGGACGAGACCACCATCTACCCTGCCAAGCACTTTGTGGTGCCTCCTGAAATGCTGAAAACCGCCGCCGACCGCATCCGTGATGAGCTGGAAGACCGGGTGGCGGTGCTGGAGGGGGAGGGGAAGCTGCTGGAGGCCCAGCGGCTGAAAACCCGCACCATCTACGACCTGGAGATGATCACCGAGATGGGCTACTGCCCCGGCATCGAGAACTATTCCGGCCCCATCGCCAACCGGGAGCGGGGGCAGCCTCCCGCCACCCTGCTGCACTACTTTCCCAGCGATTCCCTGTGCTTGATTGACGAGGCCCATGTCACCGTGTCCCAGATCGGCGGCATGTACGAGGGGGACCGCTCCCGCAAGCAGAACCTCATCGACTTTGGCTTCCGCCTTCCCAGCGCCCTGGACAACCGTCCCCTGAAGTACGCCGAATTCGAGTCCATGGTGAACCAGACCATCTATGTCACCGCTACCCCCCGTCAGCAGGAGATCCAGCGGAGCACCCAGGTGGTGGAGCAGCTCATCCGTCCCACGGGGCTGTTGGATCCCATTGTGGAGGTTCGTCCCAGCGAGGGCCAGATGCACGACATCTACAATGAGGTGAAGCTCCGCATTGAGCGCAGGGAGCGCTGCCTCCTCCTCACCCTCACCAAGAAGATGGCGGAGGATTTGACGGAGTACCTTGACGGACTGGGGCTGAAGGTGCGCTACATCCACTCCGAGGTGGAGACAATCGAGCGGGTGGAGATTCTAAAAGGGCTGCGCACCGGGGAGTTCGACGTGCTCATCGGCATCAACCTGCTGCGGGAGGGAATCGACCTGCCGGAGGTTTCCTTCATCGCCATCCTGGATGCGGACAAGATTGGCTTCCTGCGGTCTGCCACCAGCCTGATCCAGATCATCGGACGGGCGGCCCGCAACGAGAAGGGCATGGTGGTGATGTATGCCGACAGAATCAGCGACGCCATGAAGGAGGCCATAGAGGAGACCCGCCACCGCCGTGCCGTGCAGGAGGAGTACAACCGGGAGCACGGCATCACCCCCGCCACCGTCTCCAAGGCCATCGAGGACATTCTGGTGCGCCAGAACGAGGAGAAGAAGGCGGCGGTGGAAACGGAGACTGCCGTGTTGCGCAGGAGCGTGAACCTCTTTGTGGCAAAGGAGCGGCGCAAGCTCATCAAGGCCCTGGAGAAGCAGATGGAGGAATTCGCCGACTGCCTTGCCTTTGAGGAGGCCGCCGCCGTCCGGGACGAGATCGCCGCCATCAGGGAACAGTACGGGGACTAGGATTTTGCCCACACTATGTTGAAATTTTCTAGGGCCTAAATTTTTTCTGTTGAATCCAACTTGCATTACTGTAAGGAGTGGTGCTATAGTGAATATCAGATGAAATTCCTTAAATTGACTTCCATCAATGTGCGGCTTTTGACTTATTTTATTGGGCTTGCAGTGGTGGGAGTAATCTTGTTTCGACTTCCCGTCTTCTATGTTGGGGAACCCGTTTCCTTTGTCGACAGTCTTTTTACAACTGTATCTGCCATCTGTGTCACTGGTTTAGCCTCTGTAGATATGAGTGTCTATTCTACCTGGGGCCTTGTGCTTTTGTTGTTTTTGATTGAGGCTGGGGGACTGGGCTTTGTCAGCTTTTTGGTTCTTTATGCCGCACTGCCATCCAAAAAAATGTCCCTGGTAAATCGTCGGATTGTAAAGGATTTTTTTATTGATGAGGTGGAGGTAAACCCAAGGCTCATTGTTCGGCGTATTGTAGGCTATACCCTTGTGTTTGAACTAATTGGTGGCTTTGTCCTTGCCTTTTTGCTGCAGCATCGGTGGACTGCCACCGGGGAGGGAGTGGCGAGCCTCAGCATGAATCTCTTCTACGGTATGTTTCTTGCAGTTTCCGCCTTCTGTAACGCAGGATTTGCCCCCTACAGCAATAATTTGCAGGGCTTTGTCCATGAGCCTCTGTTTATCGCTGTTATACTGGTGTTGATTGTGTGCGGTGGACTAGGCTTTACCGTGTTTACCAATCTTTTGGACTGGTTGTCTTACAAAACCTCCCGTGGAAAACGAAGCCGAGTGCTGCTTACCCTCCATACTCGCATTGTCCTCCTGGCTACTGCCTTTCTGATTGTATCAGGAGCTGTGGTTTTCTTTGCTGCGGAGGCAAAGTCTTCCCTTGCGGGGCTTTCCTGGGGTGAAAGGATAATGAACGCCCTGTTCCAGTCCGTAACCTTGCGAACAGCTGGTTTTGAAACTGTAGCCCAGAGAGAGTTTTCTGTCGTTAGCGAGCTGATAAGTGTTGTGTATATGTTTATTGGCGGAAGTCCTGGTTCTATTGCCGGAGGTGTAAAGACAACTACCGTTTTTGTACTTTTGTGTGTTGCCTTTCGCAGTAGCCAGGATAAGGGAAATTTAAGCCTGTGGCGTAGGGATATTTCCCAAGAAACCGTGGAAAAGGCCTCTGTCATTGTAATGCGGAGCTTGTTGTTTGTCTTTATAGTGGTATTACTCCTGCTCATTGCAGAGGCAGATGCCATAGACTCAGGTGTCTTTGACGGTGGCGACTTGATTTTTGAGGCTGTGTCAGCCTTTTGTACCGTAGGCCTGACCCGTGGTGTGACTATGGAATTGTCTGGGATAGGGAAGGTGCTCATTATCATTACCATGTTCATAGGCAGGACAGGAGTTGCTGCCATGATTTTAAGTTACAAGAAAAATCTAGATTCCATCACAGCCTATCCAGAGGCGAATATTTTGGTGGGTTAAAAGGAGTTGTTATGGTTTCCATTGCAGTCATTGGATTGGGAAATTTTGGTTGTAGGGTTTTGGATGAGCTGATTGATTCCGAGGCGGACATAATCATCATTGACCGTGACAGGGAGATTGTAGAAAAATACAAGGAGCGGGTGCGAGATGCCTATATCACAGACGCCATCAATCAGGAGGCTCTAAAAAAGATGATTCCTGATGATATTGATTCTGTGGTCGTGGACCTGGGCGGCCAGTTGGAATCCTCAATCCTGGTGACAAATTATTTGCACAAGCTTGGGGTGAGGCGCATCATTGTAAAGGCTAAGTCCGATGAGCAGGGTGAAATCCTGAAGCTGGTGGGGGCTACCCTCGTGATACTACCGGACCTGGATGCTGCCCAAAGGATAGCGCCCCTGTTGATGTCATCTGTCCTGTTCAATTTCATGCAAATCTCAGAGGGGTTTGCCCTGGCGGAGATTTCCGTCCTTCCAGAAATGGTGGGAAAAAGTCTGGTAAACATCAACTTTCGTCAGCACTACGGCCTGAACATTGTTGCCTGGAGAAGGGGGAGACAAAGCGACTTTAGCTTTGTGGATAGTCCTGACTTTGTTGTGGAGGAAGGAATGAGTTTGCTGGCGGCTGGTACCGATGGAGCGATTCACAGCTATGTGGAGAAGAAAGTTGAGGCTGTTTCCCATAACAAGAAGTTGTTTTCCAATTTCTTTCACCATAGATAGGGAGGAATGCCTCTTGGCGGAATCCAAAGGGGCGAACAAAGGCCGCCATCGCAGACACCATCGACGGCAAAATCTATCTTCTGATCTATGCGGATGA
>CAMGSV010000025.1 GCA_946061495.1 uncultured Spirochaetales bacterium
GGGAGTCAGGTGCTTGTTGTTCATGGCTGCTCCTGGCATCCATTTCCTCCTTGGCCTAATACAGCGGCGGCAGCTCCACAGCCCAGCGCAACCTTCGTTGATTTCTTTAGAAAACCTCCTTGGTAAAGAAACTTCAGGGGTTTCAGCTCGTTTCCATGGACTGGAATCTGCTCTCACTCCTTGCACAGAATGTCCTCTATCTGGGCCTTGTCCTTGTCGGTCAGCTTGCCCATGGCCTTTGCAAGGGACACAATCCCGATTACGGCGGTGGCAGCAATCACCACTGCCTCCATGATGCCGAACTACAATATGGGCAGGAAGCTGGGCATCAGCTGGAGTTTGAATAGGTTCTGCTGGTGGAGCTGGTCGATGCGGGCCTTGGTTGCCTGGTCTTCAATTTCTCCAGTGCGAATGTAGCGGTCCAGCTCGGCGTAGGTGAAGCCCAGGTTGTCCTCGTCGGTCTTACCACAGAGGCCGTCGATGGGCACCTTGTCCACCAGGTCGGCGGGGAGGCCCAGTACCCGGCCGATTTCCTTCACCTCTTGGACCGTGAGGTTGCACAGGGGGCTGAAGTCCCCGGCCGCATCGCCGTAGCGGGTGGAGTAGCCCACCCAGTCCTCCGACAGGTTGCAGGTGTTGGCCACTCGGCCGTTGAAGCTTTGGGAGACGGCATAGAGGGTAGTCATCCTGATGCGGGGCAGCAGGTTCACGTTGCTCTGCTGGGAAAGGGCAAAGGGGATGCTGGCTTTCAGGGCTTCCGCCGCCTCCTTGATGTTCACCTCGTAATGGCGGATGCCCAGGTGGTTCACCAGCTTGTAGGCCATGTCGATGTCGTGCTGCTGGCCGCAGGGCATCAGCACTCCCAGAACCCGCTCCCTTCCCAGTGCCTCCACGCAGAGGGCGGCCACCACGGAGCTGTCCTTCCCGCCGGAAATACCAACCACTGCATTGCAGGCTGGACCGTTCTCCTGGAAAAAGCTGCGGATCCAGTCCACGCAGCTATCCTTGATTTTCCTTGCATCAAACATAGGTTCCCCCTGTTCTATTGGAATGAGTTGTTGTTGTCTTGCTGTTACGTGTCCTTTGACCTGCGGCTTTTCAGCCAGGAGAACAGCATCAGCAGGAGGCCGCCCATCACCATCAGCAGGCACAGGATTTGGCCTGTGGAGATGTTCAGCCAGGAGGTGTTCAGGTAGGTGGGGGTACCGGAAATCGCCTCGATTCGGTAGCCCAAGTCAATGTCCGGCTCCCGGAAATATTCGATGACAAAGCGGAACACTCCGTAGCCGATGGTGTAGAGGGCGGAGGTGAAGCCGATGAAGGGCTTTCGCTTCCTGACGGACCAGAGGATGGCTCCGAGAATGACCCCCTCGAACAGTGCCTCGTAGAGCTGGCTGGGGTGGCGGGGGAGGTTCACCAGCTTTTGGCCCTCCTGAATCACCATGCCTGCCTCTGCGGCAAAATCCTGCACCCAGGGGATGGAGGCCGAGAACTGCTGGGCGTGGGGAAAGACCATTCCCCAGGGCATGGTGGTGATGCGGCCAAAAAGCTCGCCGTTGAGGAAGTTGCCCAAGCGGCCGAAGGTGTAGCCAAAGGCAATGGCAATGACCATGGCATCGATCCACTGGAGGATGGGCCGCTTCTTCCGCAGGCACCAGAAAATCATACCGAAGAGGCCGCCGATAAAGCCGCCGTGGTAGGACATGCCCGCCAATCCGGTGAAGTTCCCCGCCGCGTCAAAGGGCCAGAAGATGAGCCAGGGCTTTCGCAGGTACATTCCTGAGGTGTCGTACACTAGGGTGGAAAACACCCGCGCCCCAATCAGCAGGAACACGATGCCGGTGGCGATGAAGCTGAACAGGTCATCCTCGGTGGCGGTGTAGTCCCTGGTGTTCAGGGTGCCTTCCTTCATCAGCCGCTTCAGCACCAGGTAGGCGGTGCCAAAGGCAAAGAGGTACATGAGGCCGTACCAGCGAATCATGCCCAGAACAGGCACACCGGGAAAAATTTCTGGATGAATCCAGGAAGGGAAGTTGATATACAGGGGCATGAATCAGTCCTTTACAGCTTGAAGCCTTGTGCAGCGGCTTTCAGAATCTTTGACTTCAGCAGCTGGTTTTCCTTCTTCAATTGGGTCAGTTCAAACTGCTGTGACTTGATGATTTCCGCCAGGTCGCTGGTGGTGAGGGCGCCGCTTCCCAGCAGATCCTCCACGTAGGACATCTTTGTCTCCAGGTCGTCGGCTGCCTCCGCTTCAGCCTGCTCGAAGCTGTCGGTGAAGGTTCCGTCAAAGGAGAGGGGCTTGGACGAGATGATTTTATCCTGGATGCGGTAGATGGATTGAGCCAGCAGGGATTGGGGCTTGTAGATAATGATGGGTAGCCGGGATTCCAGTGCCTTGTCCTGGAGGGTATCTCGATAGATGATGCCCAGATGCTCCAGATCAAGCCCCAGATACTCATTGCAAGAGCGGCGGATTTTCATGGATTTGTCTGCATCCCGGGGCTCATCCACCATGTTCAGCACCAGACGGGGCTTGAACTGCTTCATGCGGTGCTTGAACAAGGCGGCGCTTTGGGGGTCGATGGTGGCGATTTTCTCCACCAGCTTAGGAATGTAGAGTCGCTGGAGGGAGGTGGCATCGGACTTCAGTTGTTCAAGATAGGCATAGGCCTTGGAGTTCTTCTTGAAGGTATTGTACATCATGCGGAAGACGGCATTCTTGAGGAAGAGGTAGCCGTTCAAGGTGGCGGTGACTGTGGGAGCGGTGACTACAATTCCTTGGGGAGACAGCAGGAACAAGTCCAAGATGGTGAGGTGGGTTCCTGCGCCCAAGTCCAGAATCAGGTAGTCGGCATCAAGCTTTTGGAGCTTGCGGATAAGGTCATTCTTCTGGCTGATTTTCAGAGCAGTGAGGCCGGGAATCTCGGAGTCGCCGGGAATGAATCGGACGTTCTTGTATTCGGACTCAAAGATGATGTCCTCGAATTTTGCCTGGCCGGAAAGGTAGGTTCCAATTCCCTGTTTTGGAGCCTGATGGCCGATGACAAGGTGCAGGTTGGAGGCTCCCAAGTCCAAGTCAGCCAGAATGACCTTCTTGTCGGCCTGTCCCAAGGCTATGGCCAGGTTCGCCGCAATAAGGCTCTTGCCAACTCCACCCTTACCGCTGGCTATTGGAATTATCTGCATCGTGGTCTTCTCCCTCTTCTTGGTGATTCTGATTATCTTGTTTCTGCTGGACTGGTGAAGTGGTTTCCTCGTCCTTCTCCAAAAGAACCAGTAATGCCAGTATAACATCAATTACTAAAAATATCAGTAGGATTCCCATGCGTATCAAGGAATAATATCCGGTTGCCCTCGCATGGTCAAAGGCGGGAACCAGGGCTACCCGCATGAAGGGAAAGAAGCCTGCTACCGAAAGGAATTTGCTGTAGGCAAAGACTCTTCCATAGACTTTCTTTTCCTCCGGTTGTGGAACTTGATATATGAAAAATACAAGTATCAGGGGCAGAATCAGCAGGGGTGCCGCCATGTACCAGGAGGCTGGCAGCATGTCTATGTCGAATTCCGGCCGAAAGGTCAGGATGAACAGGAGCCGAAGAATTTCATAGCAAACAAAAATAAATCGCATGGTTGCAGACGGTGTCTTCATGCAAGAAGTGTACGTCATGGATGGCATCTAGTCAAGGATGCTAGTTGATGGTGATGACACTACGGGGCGGTACCGATTCTGTGACCCAGGTGTTTCCACCGATGATGCTGCCGTGGCCAATCACCGTGTCGCCTCCCAAAATGGTGGCACCTGCGTAGATAGTGACGTTGTCCTCAATGGTTGGATGACGCTTGCAGCAGCTTTGCTCCTTGCGGACGCTGAGGGCGCCTAGGGTGACACCTTGGTAGAGCTTGACCTTGTTGCCGATGACGGTGGTCTCGCCGATGACGACACCGGTTCCGTGGTCGATGAAGAATGACTCGCCGATGGTGGCGCCGGGATGGATATCGATGCCAGTCTTGCCATGGATGTACTCGCTCATGATGCGAGGGATGATGGGCACGCCGTTGGCATGAAGCTCGTGGGCAATGCGGTATACGGCAATGGCTTCGATTCCGGGATAGGAAAGGATGATTTCTTCCACTGAACTGGCGGCAGGATCCCCACGGAGTGCCGCCTGGATGTCCATGGTGACCTTGCGGCGGATCTCAGGAATCTGCTCCATCAAGGTGATGGAAGTCTTTTCTGCTAACTGGGTACAGGCTGACTGCTCCAGCCCCCGCTGGCGGCACAGATAGAGGGTGGCCTTCTTTATCTCCCCAGTAAGGCCACAGATGATTTTGTTGACCCTCGTACCAGTGACATAGCGGAGATTGTCCTCGTCCAACTGCTCCACCGTCCGAAATCCGGGGAAAATCAAGGTCATGATTTCCAGCAGCACATCGATGACGTTCTGTCGGTTGGGGAAGGTCTGGGCATTGCTGAGATTGATGCCACCATACTCCTGATAGGAGGCTAGTATATTGGAAATAAGGTTGTCAGTTGTCATAATGCTCCTTCAAGTATAGTGGCTTTGCGGGAAATGAACAATTGTTTTCCCAATTGTGGCTGCTGTTATTTTGTTGTGGGTGCAAAAGCAGATAATGCTTGGAGTCGATTGCAGGCATCCTGGTAGCCCGCCTCGTAGAGCTTTTGGAGGGCTGCCTTGTCCTTTGAAAGGCGACCAATCACAACGTCTGGTGTGGGGCGGAATACAAAGGCTCTACCGTTCTGCTCCAGCTGCTGAATGTAGTCCAAGGTGTCGTTGTATTTTTGCCAGCGTGTCAGGTTGGCTTCCACCAGGGCAGGATACTGGCGGTACATCATCCGCAGGGCCTTTTCCGTGGAGCGGGAGACTGGGGATTTGCGGTAGCCAGCAGGTTGGGTGAGGATGATGATGTGGCGGCTGTGGCCGTCCTTTTCCGCCTTTCGAATGGGGATGGAGTCGGATATGCCACCATCGAACCAGTCCTCGCCGTGTATACGTACTGCCCGGCCGATAACCGGCAGGGAGGATGAGGCTTCCAGCCAGAGGAGGGCATCCTCCGGGGTGGTGGGATTGATGTAGTGCGGTTCACCAGTGGCGGCCTTGGTGGCCACCACGAAAAACTTGCGGTCTTCATGCTGGTTTTGGAAAAAGGTGTGCCAGTCCACCCTGTCGTTGGCGGGAATGGTTTTGAAGATATAGTCAAAGCCAAAGAAGGTGCCGTGACGGAGGAGGCACAGGGGGCCTGAGTAGCGGGCTGACTTCACGTGGTTTACGTTCACCCGGCGAGCGCGATCAAATTGGCGGGAAATGTAGGACAGGGCGTGGCAGGCCCCAGCACTGACTCCGTAGGTGTGGTTCCAGTACAGGTTCCGCTGGATCAGGCAATCAAGGACACCGGCAGCGTACATGCCCCGCATACCGCCGCCTTCAACAATCACAGAGGTTTTTTCCATGGTGTCAGTCCTTTCGTCCTACGAATACTGCCTGCACCTTCAGCTCCTTGTCCAGCAGCACCAGGTCGGCCCGGTGGCCAACTTCTACCGCACCTCGGTCGGTGAGTCCAAGGACACGGGCCGGATTGACGCTGGCAATGCGGAAGAAGTCTGCCACATCCAGGAGACCGGCTTCCACCAGCTGGCGGCCGGTGTCGTGAATCAGCATGGCGGAGCCGATGAGGATGTTCCCCTCCTTGTAGCGGCTTACCTTGCCGTCGCAGATAACCTGCCGTCCCAAATATACTGATTCTCCAGGGCCCATGCCTGCCGCCGCCATTGCATCTGAAATCAAGCACAAACGATTTGTTCCCAAGGTGTGAATCAAAAACTCCATGGTGAGCTGGTTCACGTGGACGGTATCGGCAATGAGCTCGTAGGTGGCATCCTGGTAGTGCCGGAGGAAGGGCACTATGGCCAGTCCGGGACGGCGGTGGTCGATGCCATTCATGGCGTTGAACAGGTGGGTGAGATGGACGCACTGCCGTCGGGGGAGGCCGTCTGCATAGGCCGCCGAGTGGCCCCAAGCAAGCCTGGCTCCCGCTTCCTTGGCCATCTCCCAGGCGGTGTCTGCCCCCTCCAGCTCTGGGGCCACGGTCATGGTTCCCAGCAGGGGGCGGCCGGTGGCAGGGTGGCGGAAGGACAGAAGCTGGGCCATGTAGTCGGCGGTGAAGGGGCGGAGGCTTTCTGCAGGGAGGCCGCCCTTTTTTTCCGGGGCGATGAAGGGCCCCTCGTTGTAAATGGAGCAAACGTGGTATGCAGCCATGGGGCTTGCTTCCAAGGCTGCTTGAGCCTTTGCCATAACTTCCACACTGGGAAAAACTGCTGGCTGAAAGCTGGTAATACCTCGCTGGCTCATGAACTGTGCCATGGTTTCCAAGGCTGTTTGCAGGTCTTCCTGGCCAGTATCTGTACCACCGCAACCGTGAATGTGCATATCGATAAGTCCGGGGCCAAGATAGGCTCCCTGGGCATCGATAATTTCCAGTCCCAGCTTTTGTGCCTGGGCTGCTGCCTGCTGGGAGTCTGGGAAAATCTCCTGGATTTTTCCCTGTGCAACAAGGATTCCCCCCTCATGGATGGTGTGGGGCTGGCTTCCGGCAAGGATTTCTGCATGGATGATGGCGTAGTCTGTCTTGTGGTGCGTCATGAGGGTAGTATATCGTACATTCCATGGAATGGAAAGGTTGGAGGATGAAAATGCCTTGCCTTTGCTTTAATTCCCATTGACAAAGTAGGAAATATTGGGTATAGATATATTACCTACTTGTTTGGTAGGTAATATTCTTCTGAAGGAGGTACGCTTGTGGCATTGAGATTGGCCGCCATCTATTTTGAGAAGCTTGTCAGGGCGAATTTCCGCTTTGGGAGAATGTGTCCCTCCTGTTGCTGAATTCCATCGTATTTGTTGATTATGTCCGCCGTTGTGTGGATTCATTTGGCTTCGTACCAGCCATAAACTATTATTTTGCCGCCACCTAGGGATGCCTTGTGGCGGCTGTAACAGGAGAAACCTATGTCAAACTACAAATTCGAGACCTTGCAGCTGCATGTGGGGCAGGAACAGCCTGACCCAGCCACCGATGCTCGGGCGGTTCCCATCTATGCCACTACATCCTACGTGTTCCATGACTGCGCCCATGCCGCCGCCCGCTTCAACCTAAGCGATGTGGGCAACATTTATGGTCGCCTCACCAATTCCACCCAAGATGTACTGGAAAAGAGGATTGCTGCTCTGGAAGGTGGCGTTGCAGCCTTGGCGGTGGCATCTGGTGCTGCTGCCATTGCCTACACCATTCAAGCCCTTGCTCAAAATGGCGGCCATATCGTCTCCCAGAAGACCATCTACGGCGGCACCTACAACCTGCTGGCCAACACCCTCACGGGGTTCGGTATCTCCACCAGCTTTGTGGACATCCACAACCTGGCTGAGGTGGAGGCCGCCATTCAGTCCAATACCAGGGCCATCTACATCGAGACCCTGGGCAATCCCAACAGCGACATTCCCGACATCGACGCAGTGGCGGCCCTTGCCCACAAGCACGGCCTGCCCCTGGTGGTGGACAGCACCTTTGCCACTCCCTTCCTGCTGCGGCCTATTGAGCATGGGGCCGACGTTGTGATTCATTCCGCCACCAAGTTTATCGGCGGCCACGGAACAACCTTGGGCGGCGTCATTGTGGATTCCGGCAAATTCGACTGGGCTGCCAGCGGCAAGTATCCCGGCATTGCGGAGCCGAACCCCAGCTACCACGGGGTGTCCTTTGTGCAGGCTGTGGGGCCTGCTGCCTTCGTTACCTACATCCGGGCCATCCTGCTGCGGGACACGGGCGCCGCCATCTCCCCCTTCGCCGCCTTCCTTTTGCTGCAGGGGGTGGAGACCTTGTCCCTGCGGCTGGAGCGCCATGCCCAGAACACGGCTAGGGTGGTGGAATTCCTTTCCAGCCATCCCCTGGTGGAGAAGGTGAACCATCCCTCCCTGGCCAGTCATCCCGACCATGGCCTGTACCGGAAGTACTTCCCCAATGGCGGCGGCTCCATCTTCACCTTTGAAATCAAGGGTGGCCAGCAGGAGGCCCACCGCTTCATCGACAGCCTCAAGCTCTTCTCCCTGCTGGCCAACGTGGCTGACGTGAAGAGTCTGGTGATTCACCCCGCCACCACCACCCACAGTCAACTGACGGAGGCGGAGCTGGCGGAGCAGGGAATCAAGCCCAGCACCATCCGGCTTTCCGTGGGAACGGAGCATATCGACGACATCATCGCCGACCTGCAGGGAGGATTCGACAGCCTGACCTAAGGTGTGGTAGGAGGGCCTCGCCGGTGGTGGCGGGGCTCTTTTTTTGAGGGAATTTCTGCCAGCCAGACCCGCTTTTCGGTGGGCTTCTGATGCACTTGCGGTGCAGTCTTGTCCGTAATGACCCGCTGGATTGATTCTCGATTTCCGTGTATAGTTGTGCAATGGAATTGAATATTGACTTCATGGTCAAGTATTTGCCTTGGTATGTGGACGCGGCCATATTGACGGTACGCATCGCCCTGTGGGGCATCCTCCTTTCCCTACTGGTAGGGGCTGCCTGTGCAGTGGTGCGGTATTACCGTATTCCGGTGCTGCGGCGGCTGGTGTCGCTGTATGTGGAGGTCAGCCGGAACACTCCCCTGCTGGTACAGCTCTTCTTCCTGTATTTCGGCCTGCCCAAGATGGGGGTGGTGCTGAGCTCGGAGGTCTGTGCCGTCATCGGACTGACCTTCCTAGGGGGCAGCTACATGGCAGAGTCCCTGCGCAGTGGTCTTGAATCCATTGAGCCCGCCCAGCTTGAGGCCGCCGCCAGCTTAGGTATGGGGAGGCGTCTTACCATGGTGGAGGTGGTGTTTCCCCAGGCCATGGCCGTTTCGGTGCCGGGACTCTGTGCCAATGTCATCTTCCTGATAAAGGAGACCTCGGTGGTCAGCGGCATCGCCCTGGCGGACCTGATGTACGTCACCAAGGATCTCATCGGATTGTATTACGAGACCGACGAGGCCCTCGTCATGCTGGTGGTGTTCTACCTGATTATCCTGCTGCCGGTTTCTGTGGCGGCATCGATTTTGGAGCGGAGGTTGCGTCATGCTGGATTCGGGAATTAGCGTCCTGTTCATGGGCCATAACTTCCTGCGGCTGCTGGGAGGGCTGTGGGTCACGCTGCGAATCAGCCTCATTGCGGTGGTGCTGTCCATGCCCATGGGAATTGTGTTCGGCATGTTCATGACCCTGCGGAATCCGGTGAGCAGGGCGGTGAGCCGAGTCTACCTTGAGTTTGTACGGATAATGCCCCAGCTGGTGCTGCTGTTCATCGCCTATTTCGGCGTGACACGGGCATTCGGCTGGAATCTGTCGGCGGAGGCCAGCGCCATCCTGGTGTTCACCCTGTGGGGGACAGCGGAGATGGGAGACTTGGTGCGGGGTGCCCTCATCAGCATACCGAAGCACCAGTACGAGAGCGCCACTGCCCTGGGCTTGAGCCGGATTCAGACCTTCCTGCTCGTCATCATCCCCCAGACACTGCGGCGGCTGGTTCCCCTCACCATCAATCTCACTACCCGCATGATTAAGACCACCAGTCTGGTGGTGCTCATTGGCATGACGGAGGTGCTGAAGGTGGGCAAGCAGATTATCGATGCGAATCGGTTCACCCATCCCACGGCGGCTCTGTGGGTCTACGGCGTGATTTTTTTGTTGTATTTTCTGGCCTGCTGGCCCATTTCGCTGCTGGCAAAGAAACTTGAGAGACGATGGAGGTGAGCGGGATGGAGCGGAAGGTGCAGCTTGGGGTGGTGGACTTGGTGAAGCGGTTCGGAGCCGATGCGGTGCTGGATGGTATCAGTCTGAAGGTACATCAGGGAGAAGTGGTGGTGGTGCTGGGGCCCTCCGGCTGTGGCAAGAGCACCCTGCTACGGTGCATGAACGGACTGGAGCGGCCGGACGGAGGCTCCATCCTGGTGGATGGGGAGAAGGTTGATCCTGATGCCCGTCGTTCCAAGGAGCTCCGGCAGAAAATCGGCATGGTGTTCCAGAGCTATGACCTTTTCCCCCACCGGAACATTCTGGACAACGTGACTCTGGCGCCGGTGAAGGTGCAGAAGCGGAGTCGTGCCGAGGCGGAGGGGGAGGCCCAGCGGCTTTTGGAGCGGGTGGGCCTGTGGGAAAAGCGGAAGTCCTATCCACGGGAGCTTTCCGGCGGCCAGAAGCAGCGGGTGGCCATCGTCCGTGCCCTGTGCATGAACCCGGAGGTGATGCTCTTTGACGAGGTGACGGCCGCCTTGGACCCGGAGATGGTGCGGGAGGTGCTGGACGTTATCCTTGAGCTGGCGAACCAGGGCATGACCATGGTGATTGTCACCCATGAGATGCAGTTCGCCCGGGCTGTGGCAGACAGGATTGTGTTTCTGGACAAGGGCCGTATTGTGGAGGAGGATGATCCGGAGGAATTCTTCACCAATCCCAAAACCCAGCGGGCTAGGGATTTCCTGCAGACCTTTACCTTCCAGAAGCACAAGTCCAGCGTAGCTTCGGAATGAGTGCTGGACTCGTTGTCAGTTGAAGTGAGGAAAATTTTTTCTACAAATAAAATGCAAATATGCAAGAGGAGTATGGTATGAAGAGAATTGGATTTGTTCTGGCAGTGGCTATGCTGCTGGCAGGAACAGCTGCGTGGGCATTGGGCGGCAAGGATACAGGTGGTACACCTGCATCCTCATTCCGCACAGTGGAGGACATCAAGGCCAGCGGAAAAGTGATTATCGGTGTGTTCAGCGACAAGGCCCCCTTCGGCTATGTGGACGAGTACGGCACCTATCAGGGCTATGACGTGTACTTTGCGGAGCGCATTGGTCAGGATTTGGGCGTGCAGGTGGAGTACATCTCCACCGACCCAGCCAGTCGTGTTGAGTATGCGGCCACCGGCAAGGTAGACATCATCCTGGCAAACTTCACCGTCACCGAGGAGCGTGCCCAGCAGGTGGACTTTGCCCTGCCCTACATGAAGGTGATGCTGGGCGTGGTTTCTCCTGAGAGTAAGCTCATCACCAGCGTGGACCAGCTGGCGGGCAAGACCCTCATTGTGGTGAAGGGAACCACTGCCGAGACCTATTTCGAGAAGAACCACCCGGAGGTAAAGCTCCAGAAGTACGACGAGTACGCCGACGCCTACAACGCCCTGATTGACGGACGGGGAGACGCCTTCTCCACCGACAACACCGAGGTTCTGGCCTGGGCGCTGGTGAATCCTGGCTTTGCGGTGGGAATTGATGCCCTCGGTAACATGGACACCATCGCCCCAGCGGTGCAGAAGGGCAACACCAGCCTGTTGGAGTGGTTGAACAATGAGATTCAGACTCTGGGACAGGAGCAGTTCTTCCATGCTGCCTACGAGGCTACACTGGCTCCCGTCTACGGCGAGGCAGCCAATCCCGACGCACTGGTTGTTGAGGGCGGAGTCTTGAACTAAAACTGGGGCACTGTAACCTGACTTCAAAACGCATTCTGTGTGGAGTGAGCCAACCTGTGGTACGCTTCACCTGCAGGATGCGTTTTTTTGTTGGTGAAGCCATGGTGCATCCTGGTGGTTGGATTGAGACTGCCTCTGCCGCCCCGCTGGATTGAATCTGATTTTCCGTGTATAGTGGGGGAATGAAGCTGGCGATTGATTGCAGGATGATTGGAAGCGGAGGCATCGGTACGTATCTGTGCGGCCTCCTGCCTTATTTTGTGGAAAACCATCAGTGCCTTCTTTTGGGAAGGGAGGCCGACTTGGAGGAATTCCGTGGTGGCACGTCCTCGGTGGAGATTCTTCCTTGTCATGTCGAACCCTTTTCCTTGAAGGAGCTTTTCTGCTTTCCTTCCGACATGCTGCAGGCCATCAACAGCTGCGACGTCTACTACACACCCTACTGCAACATTCCCGGCCGGCTTTTTGGTGGTGGCATCAAGGTGCCGATTTTTTCCACCATCCACGATGTGGTCTTTCTCGATATTCCTGAACTGGCGGGAGGCCTGGGCACGGCTGTTCGCAGGTGGTTCTACCAGCAGGCGGTGAACAAGTCCCGCTGTATTTTTACCGTGTCCCAATTCTCCGCCGGGCGAATTCGTTCCCATCTGAACTGCGGGGCAGTTCCTTTGGTGGTGACCTACAATGCCGTGCCCCACTGGTTCACCCAGGAGGACCGTGGGTGCCGTCAGGGGGAGCGGAACCAGGACCTGCTCTTTGTGGGGAACATCAAGGCTCACAAGGGTCTCCACATTTTGCTGGAGGGCTTCACCCTGGCACGGCAGCGGGGGCTGGCGGGGCGGCTGGTGATTGTAGGGAACGCCAGCAACTTCCGCACTGGTGACAAAGGCATTCTGGAACGGTTCCAGGCCTTGCCGGAGGAGGCATTTTCCTTCACCGGCCGAGTCAGCGACAGCCAGCTGCGGGATTTGTACCGCCAGTGTCGGCTCTTGGTGCAGCCCTCCCTGTACGAGGGCTTCGGGATGCCGCCCCTGGAAGCCTTGTCCCAGGGAACAAATGTGGTGCTTTCTGATATTCCTGTGTTCCAAGAGATTTATCATGACCTGCCCGTCACCTTCTTCAAGGCAGGGGATAGTGCTGACTTGGCGGACAAGCTGCTGGAGGCCTGGAAGCTTCCCCCGCCGCCGCCTTTGGACAGCCGATATTCGTTCAAGAGGTCTGCGGACATCATCTTCCGCACGGTTTCAGAGATTTGTGGGAAATAAACTGAAGAATCGCAAGGAGATATGACATGAAGGTTGCAATCGTTCACTACTGGCTGGTCAATATGCGGGGAGGCGAAAAGGTGCTGGAAGCCCTGCTGGATCTTTTCCCGGAGGCGGACATCTACACCCACGTGTACCTGCCTCAGGCCGTGTCGGAGAAGATTCGCAGCCACCGTGTCTTTACCACAAGGATTAGCCGCCTCCCCTTTGCGGCAAAATTCTACCAGAAGTACATGCCCCTGATGCCCGATGCCCTGAAGGAGCTGGACCTGTCCGACTACGACCTGATTATTTCCAGCGAGTCGGGGCCAGCAAAGGGGGTGGTTCCCAATCCCGATGCCTTCCACCTGTGCTACTGCCACAGTCCCATGCGGTATCTGTGGGACATGTACCACGAGTATTTTCGCACGGCATCGGGCTTTGTCCGCTTCTTCATGAAAAAACTGGTTCCCTCCCTGCGGCTGTGGGATGTGATGTCCGCCAATCTGGTGGACTGCTTTGTGGCCAACTCCCATTACGTGGCAAAACGAATCAACCGCTACTACAACCGTCCGGCGGAGATTGTCTATCCGCCAGTGGCCATAGAAAAATTTTCCGCCGTCCAGCGGAATCCCAAAGACTACTATCTGTTCTTCGGGCAGCTGGTGGGCTACAAGCGGGCTGACCTGGCTCTGGAAGCCTGTGTCCGCTCTGGCCGAAAATTGGTGGTGGTGGGAGAGGGCGGTTCTGCCAAGGAGCGCCGCAAATATGAAGCCTCTGGCCTGGTGACCTTCGCCGGCAGGGTGGGCCATCGGCAGCTGGAGGAGTATCTGGCGGGAGCCTGGGCCCTGCTGTTTCCCGGCGTGGAGGATTTTGGCATCATTCCGGTGGAGGCAAATGCGGCGGGCTGTCCCGTTATCGCCTACCGCAAGGGCGGGGCCTTGGACTCCATCAAGGAGGGGGTCACCGGCATCTTCTTTGACCAGCAGACGGCGGATTCTTTGATTGGAGCCATGGAGCAGTTCGAGGCCCTGCCGCCTGCCACCTTTGCTGACCGCAGCCAGTTTGCCCGCCACGTGGAGCAGTTCAGTCAGGCTGCCTTTGCCGCAAAGATTCAAAAGCTGGTGGAGGAGCGCCGCCGCCGCTAGGAGGGGAAGCTATTTTTCTTTGGAAATACGCAGACCAATTTGTTCCAGCAGGAAGCGTGTCTTTGAGAGCATCTCTTCTGGTGCCATGGGATTGTAGTGGGTAATCCACCGCTGGATGGCACCAGTGAGGCCATCAGTCATAAAATAGACGTAGAAGTCGTTGTTTGTGTTTTCCTGCAGCTCCATAAGGTCGTGGGTGACGGCCTGCTTGATGGTTTCCTGAAAATAGAGCAGGAAATAGTTGTGCTGGTGGGGACGAAAGATGTGGCGGTAAACGTCACGGTTTTCATAGAGATACTGGCAGAGCTGATAAAAGCTTTCTCCTCTGGAAGGCGTGTCAAAGGGATGGTGCTGCATGAATTCCGACTGGAAAATATATTTCAATAGGTCGTACTTGTCCCTAAAATGATAGTAGAAGGACTTGCGGTTCATGCCACTGCTGGCGCAAATATCTGCGATTGTAATCTTTTCCAAGGGGGTTTCCTGCACCAGCTCCTTGAGGGAGTTGGCCAGTACCCGCTTCGTTACGTTTGAATTTGCCATCTTCATATTTAAAATACTCACGAGGGGATGGTTTGTCCAAGACAGGTTGAGAAAAAAAATAGGGCAGTTTTGTCCATGTGTCTAAAAAACTTCTTCTTTCTCTTTGGCGCTTCTGGCTGCCTTCCGTTGCTGCCGTTCCTCTTTGACACGATGACGCAGAGCCTCCACTCCCTGATGGAATTCGAGGCTGCGCATAGTGGGGAATTTCCTGATGTGGCGGAGCATCTTGTCCTGACGCTGACTCAGTGACTCCAACTGCTCCAGAAGATGCTGGTTCGCCCTGCTTGTGTCCTCCTGCAGCCGTTCCCGCACCTGCTGGAAGAGTTGGTTCAGGGACTGCTCCTTCTCCTCAAGCCACTGCTCCCCGTGGAATCGGTCCCGCAGGGACTCGACGAAATCCTTCAGCCGAGTCTCGTAGATGGTGAAGTCCACCAGGCCACGGATGGTGGTGATGAGGTCCAGCAGGAAGGCCGCAAAGAGAGCCCAGGCGATGATGCGGGCGGTGGGCAGCGGGATGGAAAGAATCCGTGACTCCAGCCAGGGATGCAGGAAGTGGGCGATGAGGGTTCCCATCACGCCAAAACAGATGGCGCCGCCCAGGAAGATTCTGCCGTGGAGGTTGAATTTCTCGTTGGAATAGTCCCACCAGCGGGTGTGGAAGAGGGTTTCCAGCAGCCAGCCGGTGAAGTATTCCAGAACCGAGACAATCACCATGCTGGCAAAGAAGAGGGGGATCCAGGTGTGGGCCCAGGGTTGCAGCAGGTACATGATGAGCATTCCGCCGAACCCGTAGACAGGACACAGCGGCCCCCGCAGGAATCCCCGGTTGATGAAGTGGCCATGACGGATGGAGCAGTAGCTGGTTTCCCATATCCAGCCGATGAGACTGTAGGCCAAAAAGAGCATGAAAACGTATGAGAGATGGATGGGTGGCATACTCTAAAGTATAGGTGATGTAAATTCTGTCTTCAACAGGCAGCTGCTTTTATTTGTCCAAAAAAGTGACGGGTAGGAATCGGTGGGTGGAGCGGTAGACTGGTTGCTGCAGGCTCCTCCACTCACAAAACCTCACCGCCCCTTTATTTTTCCTTCTGAGCCTGATATACTTGTAATACAGAGAATACTTATAATACAGGAGGCATGAGTATGACAAAGGCTGTTGTCACTAGGTTTGACGTTGAGATTGTTGAGCGGCTCACGGAGTTGGCTCGCCGCACCGGCCGTACCAGGTCCTACTACATCAAGGAGGCGGTGGAGGAGAAGCTGGTGGACATGGAGCTCATCTATCTGGCCCAGAGCCGTGCGGAGGATTTGCGGGCTGGCAGAAGCCACACAATCTCCCTTGATGAAATAGGGGAGAAATATGGCTTATAAAGTGTCCTTGGACCGAAAGGCTGAGGAGGATTTCTCAAAGCTGGACAAGGCTGTTCAAAGGCGACTGTTCAAGTACATGAAGCGGATTGAGGAGCGGGATGATCCCAGGACTTTGGGGGAGCAGCTGCAGGACAACCTGTCGGCCTACTGGAAGTTCCGGGTGGGGGACTATCGGCTCATTGCGGAAATCATCGATGACAGGGTTATCATGCTGATGCTGGTGGTCGCCCACCGTCGGGAGGTCTACGCCACTGCCAAGAAGCGGCTGTCGGAAAGGTAGTCCATATAAAACTACTGGCCGTTGGGCTGCTCCGGCTGGCTTTACTATATACCCGATAAACTGCAATTTGTATTACTCCCAATATTGAAACTCATATCCATCTTCTGGTTCACCGATAGAATAACCCAATACAACAGTTAATCTATCTTTAAAAAGCTGTAACCATTCATCCCATTCTTTTTGTGGCATTTTAGCATATAATTGCAGCCCGCTGGGTTCAACTGAACCTTCGATAAATTTGTCAGCTCCCTCATACCACTGTGGGCAGCCATTGACAAAACCTTTCCAATACGGCATTTCAGTATAGCATTTCACTATTCTATCCCACACTTCCTGTGGGGCAGAATAATGAATATTAAGATTGACACAAAAAGTAGCCATAGCCTTACCTCCACAAATTCAACTTTTTCACTCTCTGTGGTTGTTTTTATATGCCCAAAATTAGCCATGCATCTGTGCCCCTCATACTAGTTTTCGCTCCAGAAGAGAGATGCAATTATCTGCCAATTCAATCAAGTAAATGCCCAGCCGATCTGCATAATTCTAAAAAACAATTATGATGTGAGGAAAACTTAAAGTCAATAAAAAAATAAACTGACACACAAGAACCTCCCGTACATTTTATGTAGGAGGGCTTTTGTCATCATAATGGCGAGGAATTTCCGCCTTGCAATCTAGTGTTCCATAGATGATTTGTACTCCGCAATTTGTTGCTGCAGGTTTTGGATGTGATGGGCAAGCCGTTTCTGCTCCTGGTTCAAATGCCGGCAGAATACCTCCAGTCTTTCTGGAGTCTTTTGCCATGCCAGATAGCTTTTCCCGCCACGGCCGGCGCTCACGTTCACCAGACGCAGCTGGCCATCTGCACTGCTGAATTCCCCGCTCATTGTTTTGCTGGCCTATGCCCAAATCCGTGTATTCTTCTATGACCTTCTGCAGCAGTGCCTTCATCTCTTCCACAGAATATACGGGCGGTTGGCTCCTGTCAAGGAAGGGGCTGTGCGGCCCAGGTTCATCCCAGCAGGTTCAGCAGGATTTCTCGTGACTGCTGGGCAATCTGGGTGGAGGCCGCCTCCACGAACTGCACCCTGTCGAAGGGCTGCATCCCTTCCCGTGGCTCCAGAAAACAGTGGGGCTCCACCTGGAGAATTTCGGCAATCTGCTCTATGACGGACAGGGGCGGAATGCTCTTGCCTCCCTCTATCATGTTGATGTAGTTGATGTTTTTATCGAGCAGCGAGGAAAGCTTTTCCTGGGAGAGCTTTGCCCTGCGTCTGTAAAATTTTAGATTGTCCCGAAATACCGTTTCCAGAGAAGGTTTCATACAATATATTATGCTGGATTTTCTAAGCTAAAATCATATTATTAAACTATGGAATAATTGACAGGAAAACCAATATATAATATTGCATTTATGGGATTGATTCCCAATACAGTATATTTTCTGGAGGAAAAAGATGAAGAAGCAATGGATTGTTGAGTATCGAATAAAAGGAAATAATGCCAAACCTGGACCATGGTATACTCAAGCTAGTTCTAGAGAAGAGGCGATTGCTAATTTTTGGAGAGGTCATTCGGAAGCGAAACATGAAATCATTAGTGTCTATACACGTCAGTAATTTAGATATTTTGTGGTTAAGTCACTAGGTGCAATAAGTGGCACATCAGGAGCAAGCTGAGATAAGGGAGGACAGGAGCGTGGGAACAAGTTGGAATGATTTTTCTGAATCCGAAAAGGATGAAATGCGAAGTCGGGCAGCTTCAATAAGGGATGAGGCTGCTGGTCGGAGAGAGGAATTTGAGGCTAGGTTAAAGGCTAAAAAAGAAAGTGGTGGAAGTTCCTTTTTGGAGAGTCTGCTTGCTGGACTGTGCAGAAGCCTGGAGCGCATGGCCAATAACATCTCCAAGCGGAGGTAGGCCGATGGGAGGACAATCTGATTTTTTTGTGAGTGGGTTCACGGGAAAATGGATTGTTCTCCAATTTATTTGATTTGTATGGGGGTAAAATATGACGGAAGAAGAACGGGAACGTAGGGAGCAGATAAAAGAAGCTCAAAAGCAAGGGCAAGAGGCTGTCAGGGGGTTGTGGCAGCATTTCAAAAAGATTACCGGAAGTAAGATTGATGAAAATGGTAATTTAGGCCCCATGACAAAGCAAGGAAAAATTATTTTCTGTGGAATTGTCATTGTTGTTCTCATAATCGCTTGTTCGCAATGAGGTGACATTGCAATGAACAAGTCCTCCCCAAGATGAAGTCCCTTGTCGCCCCATGACAAAGAAACCTTTCTGTGCCACCGGACAAATTTCCTCGTTTCATATTGACAAATATCAATGTTATGAGTACAGTAACATTGATGATAATCAATGTGAGGTGCGTACATGGAAAGAAAAGAATGCACGAAAATCCTAAAGGCATTGGTAGATGATACCCGTATGCAGATATTTGAAATGCTGCGGGGCGGTACGCTTTGCGGGTGCAAAATCTTGGAAAGTCTGAATATCACGCAACCCACCCTTTCCCATCACATGAAGGTGCTTTGCGAGTGCGGCCTGGTAAAAGCAGAAAAGGATTGGAAATGGACTTATTACACGCTTGCTTGTTGTAAACTTAATGAAA